>DATBIS010000019.1:0-44224 GCA_036556805.1 Actinomycetota bacterium
CCAGCGTCCTGTGCTGCCTGCCCTCGGCGATGGACGACCCCACGTCGGCGGGCACCGGGACGGTCATGCGGCGCGGCACGTTCGAGCGGTACGCGAGCGAGGCGGGGTTCGGCGGGGTCGACGTCCTGCCGATCGAGCACGACTTCCTGCGCTTCTACCGGCTCGATCGCGACGCCTGACGCCGCGCCGAGCCCGCGCGCTAGCCGATCGCGCCCTCCATCTGGAGCTCGATCAGCCGGTTGAGCTCGACCGCGTACTCCATCGGGAGCTCGCGCGTGATCGGCTCGATGAACCCGTTCACGATCATCGCCGAGGCCTCGGCCTCGGACAGGCCGCGGCTCATCAGGTAGAAGAGCTGGTCCTCGCCGATGCGCGCGACGGTCGCCTCGTGGCCGAGCTGCGCGGTCTGCTCCTCGACCTCGACGTACGGGTAGGTGTCCGAGCGTGAGATCTCGTCCAGGATCAGCGCGTCGCAGCGGACCATCGACTTGGCGTGGTGCGCGCCCGGCTCGACCCGCACGAGCCCGCGGTAGCCCGTTCGGCCTCCGTCCTTGCTCACGGACTTCGAGTTGATGATCGACGTCGTGTGTGGCGCGGCGTGGATCGCCTTGCCGCCGGCGTCCGTGTGCTGGCCCTTGCCGGCGAACGCGACCGAGAGAACCTCGCCGCGCGCGCCCTTGCCGAGCAGGTAGATCGAGGGGTACTTCATCGTGACCTTGGAGCCGATGTTGCCGTCGATCCACTCCATCACGGCGTCCTCGTAGGCGGCCGCGCGCTTCGTCACCAGGTTGTAGACGTTCGTCGACCAGTTCTGGATGGTGGTGTAGCGCACGCGCGCGCCCTTCTTCGCGATGATCTCCACCACCGCGGAGTGCAGCGAGTCGCTCGTGTAGATCGGCGCGGAACAGCCCTCGACGTAGTGCACGTAGGACCCCTCGTCCGCGATGATCAGCGTGCGCTCGAACTGACCCATGTTCTCGGCATTGATCCGGAAGTAGGCCTGCAGCGGGATGTCGACGTGCACGCCCGGCGGCACGTAGATGAACGACCCGCCCGACCACACGGCGGTGTTCAGCGCCGCGAACTTGTTGTCGTTCGCGGGGATCAGCGTGCCGAAGTACTCCTTCACGAGGTCGGGGTAGTCGCGGAGCGCGGAGTCCATGTCCGTGAACAGGACGCCGATGTCGTCGAGCTCCTTCTTGATCTTGTGGTAGACGACCTCGCTCTCGTACTGCGCGCTCACGCCGCCGAGGTACTTCTTCTCGGCTTCGGGGATCCCGAGCTTGTCCCAGGTCCCGCGGATGTCCTCGGGGAGGTCGTCCCAGTTCTGGGCCTGCTTCTCCGTAGAACGGATGAAGTAGTAGATGTTCTGGAAGTCGATGTCGGAGAGGTCGGCGCCCCACCAGGGCATCGGGCGGGCGTCGAAGTGCTTCAGCGCCTTCAGCCGGTACTTGCGCATCCAGTCGGGCTCGCTCTTGAGGCTCGAGATCTCCTCGACCACGGCCGGCGACAGGCCCCGCTTCGGCGTGAAGACCGAATGGTCCGCGTCCTTCCAGTCGAACCGGTAGCCCTTGTCGAGCTCCTTGAGGTGCTCTTCCTGGCTGATGGCCACGCTGCGCACTCCTCTTATCCGCGTGCCTGTCGATGCACTACCCAGTCTATCCAGCGACCCTGGAAATTACACCCCGCAAGTCGGATTCAAGGACCGACCGGACGTCGTCACTCTCGCCCTCTGATCAACTTGCGAGGGCTGCTCCCAGGGCCGGGTAGGTGAGGCCGAGCAGGCGCCCGTGGCGCGACATGCGCACGATAGCCAACACTTTCCCTGTCTCCGGGTCGATCGCAATTGTCGTTCCAGCCGAACAATCCGACGCGGCGGCGGCCATCGCCATCGGGGTGAACGAGGATTTCGATCCCACAAAATGAACGGAACACGTCTTTATCAGGTGGCCATCGATGCGACGGAGGTGATCGAGCGAGGGTGGGGCGTGGGCCGGGATCGGTGCGGCAACCGGCGCTTCGCCCCCGCCGCCGCGATGCAGGGATACCCAGATGCCGGCCGCGAGCAGGACGACGATCGCCCCCGCGACCCCGCCGATGAGCCGGCGCGAAGGCCCCCGCTCCTCCGCGACACCCACGATCTGGTGCACGCGTTGGTGGGAGATCCCGAGCTGCTCCGCGATCTCGCGCAGCGACACTCCGGATCGGTGGAGCTTCACGATTTCCCGGTGGTAATCGGCCCGGTGCTTCTCGGCCTCGTCGAGCGCCGATTCGTAGTCGTCTCGAAGCGCCCGGACCCGGTCGAAGTTGTCCACGTCTCGACGCTACGCCCAATCCAGCGGAGGCGTCAAGAGACTCTAGACGATCGTTCGCGATTTTCCAGCTGCTCCGCGCGGAGCTAGGGTCGCTGGGGTGGCCGCTGAGCAGCTTGTCGAGCGGCGCCGGGTCGACGTCGTCGTCGGTCTCGGCGGCTTGGCCCTCTTGGTCGTCTGCGCGCTCGTCGTGCGGGACGGCACGGTGGGCTTGGTCGAGCGATCGGTCTTCGAAGCGATCAACGGGCTCCCCGACTGGTTGTCGGCGCCGATGCAGGCGGCGCAGTTCCTCGGCGTGCTCGCGGTCGGACCCGTCGTCGCCGTGGGAGCGCTGGTCCTCCGGCATTGGCGACTCTGTCTTGCCGCCGCTCTTGTGACCGTTGGAAAGCTCGCGGCCGAACGGACCGTCTGGCACTTCGTGAGCAGGGCAAGACCGGGGCGAACCGAGCCGAACGCGATCGTCCGAGGCGGGACGCCCACGGCCGGCGTCTCGTTCGTGTCGGGGCACGTCGTGCTCGTCACCGCGCTCGCGTGGGTGATCGCCCCGTATCTGCGAGGGCCCTGGCGCGTGCTCCCCTGGGCCGTCGTAGGGCTCGTGGCGTTCGCGCGGATCTACCTCGGGGCCCACAACCCGCTCGACGTGGTGGGCGGCGCGGGGTTGGGGTTCGCGATCGGTTCGATCGCGAACCTCGTGGTGGGCACTCCGGCGACGGGCGTGGTGAGGGCGGGGCCGCGAAGCGGCCCCGCCCTCGGGGTCGGCGGAGGGAGGGCTTCCTAACCGCCGAGCTCGACCGGCGCGCCCACGAGCGAGCCGTATTCCGTCCACGAGCCGTCGTAGTTCTTCACGTTCGAGAACCCCAACAGCTCCTGCAGCGCGAACCAGGTGTGCGACGAGCGCTCGCCGATCCTGCAGTACGCGATGACCTCCTTGTCGGAGGTGATGTCCTCGGCCGCGTACAGCTGCGCGAGCTCGTCGGCGGACCTGAACGTGCCGTCCTCGTTCGCGGCCTTCGCCCAGGGGACGTTCGCCGCGCCGGCGATGTGCCCGGGCACCTGCGCCTGCTCCTGGGGCAGGTGGTCGGGCGCGAGCTTCTCGCCGCGGAACTCCTCCGGCGAGCGCACGTCGACGAAGCCGGTGTCTCCCCGGACCTTCGAGAGCACCTCGTCGCGCAGGGCGCGGATCCCCGGCCGCTCCGCGCCGCCGATGGTGAACCCGGTGGGCGCGGGCGCGGGCACGTCCTGCACCAGCTCGCGGCTCTCCAGCTCCCACTTCTTGCGACCGCCGTTCAGCAGCTTCACGTGGTCGAAGCCACGAAGCTTCAGCAGCCAGTACGCGTAGGCCGCGAACCAGTTGTTGTTACCGCCGTACAGCACCACCGTCGTGTCGGGTCCCACGCCGGCCGCCGAGAGCAAGCCAGAGAAGCCGGCCTGGTCCAGGTAGTCGCGGCCCACCTTCGTGTGCAGATCGGTCGTCCAGTTCCACCCGACCGCGTTGCGGATGTGCCCCTTCTCGTAGGCGGTCGTGTCCTCGTCCACCTCGATGAAGCGCACGTTCGGGTCGTCGACGTGCTCCTCGACCCAGTCGGTGTCGACGAGGACGTCGGGGTTGGCGTACTCCGCCATGTGCGTTCCCTCCTTCCACCGGGCGATCGCCGCCCGGGAAAACGCGAGAAGGCCGCTCTCGCGGCCTTCCGTTCCTTCGGGGTGCCGGGTTCTAGGACGAGGGCCGCGGTTGCGACGGCGCCACCCGGCGGGCGCCACGCGTCACATCGCACAGGCGAGAGGGAATCATCGCCCCGACCAGCCCGGCGACCCGCGTGCGGATCAAACTCCTACCTCTCGAGTCGGAATTGCAGGTGCGAATCCTACCCTGCCGGGCGACGGAACCTCAACCGATCAGAAGATCCCGAGGGCCGCCTTCGCTTCGTCCGACATCATCTCCGGACTCCACGGTGGGCGGAGCACCATCTCGGGCCGAACCTCGCCCACGCCATCGACGTTCGCGAGCGCGGCGCGCATCTGGTCCTCGATCAGCGGACCGATCGGGCAGCCCATCGTGGTGAGCGTGTACTCGATGTCGACGTCGCCCTCGGGCGAGACGCGCACGTCGTAGACGAGCCCGAGGTCGACGATGTTGAGCCCGAGCTCGGGGTCGATCACGCTCTTCAGGGACTCGAGCACGAGGGTGCTCAGGCCGTTACCGTTCGCGTAAGGGGTTGCGTCTCCGTGCTCCGGCACGTTGATTTCCTGTTCGCTCATGCGTACCACCCTCGCGGCGACAGACTATCCTTGCCCCAATAGCGTACTTCCCCGTCGAGAATGGAGAGGCGCCCGTGCCTCCGATCCGAGCTTTGATCGTCGACGATCATCCCGTGACGCGGGAGGGATTGCGGACCGCGCTGGAGCTTTCGGACGGAGTCGTGGTCGTGGTGGGCGAGGCCCCCAGCGGCGAGGAGGCCGTGGAACGCGCCGCCGAGCTCACCCCCGACGTGGTGTTCATGGACGTGCGGATGCCCGGCATCGACGGCATCGAGGCCACGCGCCGGATCCGGGAGGCATCCCCCGAGACCAAGGTCATCCTCATCACGATCGACGAGTCGCGGGGCGCCATCTCCGAAGCGATCCAGGCGGGCGTCTCCGGCTACCTGCTGAAGGACGCCTCGGCCGACGCCCTCGTGGACGCGGCGCAACGCGCCGTCGAGGGCGGCGCCGTGATCCATCCGCAGCTCACGCGCACCTTCATCGAGGAGGTGCACCTCGCGGACACGCCCGGGGAGACCGCTCCGCTGTCCAAGCGTGAGCGCGAGATCCTGCAGAAGATCGCGAACGGGGCCACCACCAAGGAGGTCGCGAGCGAGCTCGGCATCTCCCCCCACACGGTGAAGACGCACCTCGAGCGCATCTTCGAGAAGCTCGGGGCGAACGACCGTGCGCAGGCGGTGGCGATCGCGATTCGCACCGGCCTCGTCCACTAGGCCGAAACCTGCGCCGGCCGGATTCGGACGGCCCAGGACCAAGGGCTCAATCCGCGGGGCCGACCGCCGATATCCCTCGCAGGACATGTCCACCGATATCGTGCTCTGCGACACGCCCGAGGCGGTGGCGCGCCTTCAGTACCACTTGCTGAAGGAGGCCCCCGACCTCGCGGTCGAGGTGACCACCGACGCCTTCCGGGGCGTCGAGCTCGCCGCGCGCGTACGCCCCGCGGTGGTGATCACCGAGCTCAAGCTCGAGGGCCTGGGCGGCGCCGAGCTCGTGAAGCGCTTTCGCGCCTCGACCCCCGGCAGCCGGGTCGTGGCGTGGACGGCCGACGACGACCCGGGCCACATCGCCGACGCGCTCGCCGCGGGCGCGGCCGGGTACGTGCTCAAGGACGACGGCGAGCAGGAGCTCGTGCGAGCCGTGCGCGCGTCCGCCGGCGGCGTCACGCTCTCCCCCGCCGTGTCGCGACGGGTCGGGACGCAGCTCGGCGAGCTCCTCTCCCGCACACGTGAGCTCGAGGACGAGCTCGCCGATACGGCGCGGCGGATGCAGGAGGGGACGGCCGCAAAGGCCGACTTCCTCGCGAACATCTCCCACGAGCTGCGCACGCCGGTGACGGTCGCGAAGGGCATCGCGTACGTGCTGAAGAACCCCGTGGTCGAGGAGCACGAACGCGTGGAGTTCATCGACCAGCTCACGACCTCGCTCGACAAGCTGATGATGATGGTGGACGAGCTCATCACGATCGCGGAGCTCGAACGCGGCACGCTCGAGATGGAGCAGTCACACACCGACCTCGCTCCGCTGCTGCGCCACGTCTGCGACGAGATCGGACGGCAGTACCCGACGGTCGTGATCGAGCGGGAGCTCCCCGAGTCCCTGCCGGCGTATGCCGACCCCTCGCGCATCGCGGAGGTCGTGCGGCAGCTGCTCGACAACGCCTGCCGCTACTCGCCGCCCGATCGCCCGGTCGAGGTGAGCGCGCGGGGGCTGGACGAGGGTTGCGTGGTGATGGTGACCGACCGCGGCCAGGGGATGCTGCGCGACGTCACGACGCAGGCGTTCGACCAGCCGTTCTCGACGGGAGAAGCGACGATGCGGAAGGAGAAGGCCGGCGTCGGGGTGGGGCTCCATCTGGCCCGCCAGCTGATCCTCGGCCACGGCGGGATCCTCTGGACGGACCCCATCCCGTCCGGGGGCACGCGCGTGTCGTTCTGCCTCCCGGCGCACCCGGGTGAGCGCTTCACGGCGCTGCCGACCGAGCTTCGCCCGGCCGGCTGAGCTCGCGCCGCTCCGAGGATCGCGTCAAGACGCATCGCGTCCGGCGAGCGCCCACGCCACCGCGTCGGCGGTCGACGCGAACGATCGGCCGGCAGCGCGGAGCTCCGTCCAGAGCTCCGTCGCGCGGCCGCCGGTGAAGTCGCGTTCCTCGATCGGCATCTCCTCGACGAGCAGCACCGGGACGCCGTCCTCCGCGGCCCGGAGGGCGAGCTCGAGGTTGCGGACGTTGCCCGGCCCGTAGGGCGCGTCGCACACGACGACGACATCGGCTGCGCGCATCATCGCGAGGCAGGCCTCGGCGGACGCGTCATCGATCTCCGAGAACGGGGGAACGCTCACGCGAAGCAGGTCGAGCCTCGCCGCGACCTCGTCGTCCGTGTCGGTCCCGTGGAGGACCCCGGCGCTCACGCGGAGGCCGCGTTCGACCAGGCGCCGCAGCAGCGGCGCCGCGCGACCCGCGCCGCCCACGACGTGGGCGGCGCGACCCGTGGAGGGGCCGACGGCGGCCGGCGGTCCCACCATGACGGTGGGCCGCCCGCTCGCGCGGCCGACCTCGACGTCGGCGTCCACCTCGTAGATCGTGCGGAGCAGCGCGCGCGTGACGACCGTTTCGGGGGCGCCTTCCGCGACCACCTCGCCGCGATGCAGCACCACGATGCGGTCGCAGACCGACGCCGCAAGGGTGAGGTCGTGCAAGACCGCGAGCACGGCCGCCGACTGCTCGTCCGCGAGCGTGCGGACCATCGACACCACGTCGACGACGTGGCGGATGTCGAGGTGGGTGGTGGGCTCGTCGAGCACCAGCACGGGGGCGTCCTGCGCGATGGCCTGTGCGAGGATCACGCGCCGGCGTTCGCCGCCGGAGAGCTCCTCCATGGGCCGGTCCGCGAGGTGCTGCACGCCCACCGCGACCATGGCCTCCCGCGCCCTCGCCCAGTCCGCCTCGTCGGCGCCGCCCCACCGGGACCGGTGCGGCGTGCGACCCATCAGCACCATCTCGAGCACGGTGAACGAGAACGCCGGGATCACGTCCTGCGGGACGACGGCCACGAGCCTGGCTGCCTCCCGGCCGGAGATCGCGTACGGGTCGCGTCCGGCAACGCGGACTTCGCCGTCGGCGGGCCGGAGCGCGCGCGACGCGACGCGCACGAGCGTCGTCTTGCCGGACCCGTTGGGCCCCACCAGGCCGACGACGTCGCCGGGGGCGACCTCGAGCGACACGCCGCGCACGACGGGCGCGGCCCCGTACCCGGCCCGGACCCCGCGGAACGAGAGCCCACCGTCAGGCAAGCGCGTTCGCCCGCCTCCGCTCTCGACGCAGCAGGTACAGGAAGAACGGGCCGCCGAGGAGCGCCGTCACCGCCCCGATCGGAAGCTCCTGGGGCGCAAGCGCGGTGCGAGCTGCGAGGTCGGCGAGGATGAGGAACGCGGGCCCGGCGAGCATCACGGCGGGGAGGAGCCGCCGGTGGTCGGAGCCCACCACGAGCCGGAGCACGTGCGGGGTCATGAGCCCCACGAACCCGATCACGCCCGAGACCGAGACGGCCGCGCCGGCGAGCAGCGACCCCAGCGCGACGGCCGCGGTCTTGAACCGGTCCACGTCGACGCCGAGCTGTGCGGCGCGCTCCTCGCCCAGCGACACGAGGTTGAGGTCCGGCACGAGGGCCGCCGCTCCGAGGACGCCGACCGCCACGAGAGGGGTCACGATCTCGAGCGACGTCCAGCCCCGCGCGCCCAACCCGCCGAGAAGCCAGAAGTAGATGTTGCGGACGTCCTCGCCCGCGAACGACATCGCGAGCGACATCGCGCTCGAGATGACCGCGGCGACGGCGATGCCGGCGAGCAGCAGCGTGGCCACGTGCACCGTCGGGCCGATGCGGGCGAGGCGATAGACGAGGAACGCCGTGAGCAGTGCTCCGACGAACGCGGCGAACGACACCCCCAGACCGCCGAACGCGGCCGAGCCCCCGAGCACGATCACCGCGACCGCCCCCAGCGCCGCGCCCGACGACACGCCGATGATCGCGGGGTCGGCGAGCGGGTTGCGAAAGAGCCCCTGGAAGAGCGCGCCGGACACCCCGAGCCCGAGTCCCACCACCGCGGCCAGCAGCACGCGCGGGAGACGGAGCTGGAACAGGATCACCTCGGTGGAGTGGGGCACGTCGGGCCGGCTCCCGATCCCGACCCGCCAGGCCACGAGCCGGGCGGCGGTCGCCGGGGGGATCCACACGGCCCCCACCGCGACGGCGAGCGCTACCGACGCGACGAGGAGCACCGCGAGCGCGATGAGTACCCGCCGATAGCGCCGGCCGCCCGGGCGCACCGCTACGCCGACCCGTGCAGCGCGGCGGCGAGCTGCTCGAGGCCCTCCACCACCCGCGGGCCCGGCCGCGTCACGAGGTCGGAGTCGATCAGCACGACGCGGCCCTCCGCGACCGCGTCGATGTCGGCGAACCCCGGCCTTCGCGCGATCGCCGCGACGCTCTTCGCCGACTCGGGAGTCGCGAGGTACACGTCGGGGCTGTCGGCAACGAGCTCGTCGACCGACCACTGCGGATAGTCGCTCTTCGCCGACGCCGTCACGGGGTCGCAGCCGGCGCGCTCGAGCAGGTCGAAGATGAACGTGTTGGGCCCGATCGTCGTGAGCTCGGGTCCGAAGAAGACCTCGAAGAAGCACGAAACGCGGCCCTCCGTCTCGGCCGTCGCCGCCACGTCGTCGGCGGTCGCTTGCATCCCCTCTACGACCTGAGCCGCCCCGTCCGGCGCCCCGACGACCTTGCCGATCGCTCCGATGTCGGCGAGCAGGTCGTCGAAGTCGGTGGCGTTGTAGGTGACGACCGGGACCCCGAGATCACGAAGCTGCTTCTTCCAGGCGTCGCCGCCGGCGATCGTGAGCAGGAGGTCGGGTTCGAGCGCGACGACCTTCTCGACGTTCGGGTCGACCCCGAAGTCGCCCGCGCCGCCCACCTCCTCGATGCCCTGCGCCTCCGCGGGGTAGTCGTCGAAGGCGCCCGCGACGCCCACGATGCGGTCCCCCACGCCGAGGGCGAACAGGATCTCGGTCATCGACGGGGCGTACGTGATGATCCGCTGCGGCTCGGTCGGGATCGTCACGGCCTCACCGTCGTCGTCGGTGATCGTGAGCGGGAACGCGGACCCGGCGCCGGTCGCCGAGGACGGCGGCGTGGCCGCCGGGGCGGACGACGAGCGCGCACACCCGGCGAGGAGGAGCAGCAAGGCAAGCCCGAGGGCCAGACGGTGTTTCACGAGCGTCTCCTTTCGAGCGAAGGACGACTCGGGCGCTCGCAGGCAGGTCTCCTGACTCCCGGATCGTCGTTCCCCCGACCCTTCCCGGGCGGATGCCCAGTGGTTTCGTCGGGATCGCTCCCCGGTCACAGTGGCGCGACCGTGCCGGACTTTCACCGGCTTCCCTCTTCGCCGGGCGGGATCCGCCCGCCCGGCTCCGGCCCTCGAAAGGGCCACCTCGAACGCGAGCTCTTCGGTTTGGTGGGAGTCTCGCATGCCGATGCCGGCCTGGCCAACCCGGCCTACGGAGGCTATCCTCCCCCTCTAGGGGGATCGCCGGTGCGACGTGTCGTTGTTGCCGCCGTTGGTCTGCTGGTCGCCACGGGATGCCAGCAAACCTTCGCGACCCCTCCCGACACGACCGCCGGCCTCCAGGTGATCCACTCTCCTTCGCCCTACACCGAGGTGAGCGTGGGACCGGTGCACGCGATGATCCCCGACGAATGGGACGCGGTCATGGCGGGCGGTCCGGGGGCGGTCGAAACCGGGCTGTTCGCTTCGCCCGAGCCCGAGGCCTTCGCGCGCGGCGACGGGTCGGTGGCGGGACTCTCCGCCACGTGGGTCGACGCCACGATCGTCGGTGTGCCCTCGGACTTCTACTACGCCGCGGCGGCCCCGATGGTCGCGAGCCTCACGAACTCCGAGCAGTGCATCGCGAACACGCACGATGTCATCGTGAACCACCCCCCGAGCTGGATGGCCGGAGAAGAGTCCTCGCCCGGCGACTTCCTCGCGCGGGGTCGCGGGACCTGTGAGGTGCGTGGGATGCCGACCCGCTGGGCCTATTTCGTGGCGGCCCCCGGCTACGGCATCGAGCGGCAGATCGGCATTCCCACGTCGGGCCTCTACGTCGTCGTGGCGGTGTTGCCCGCGAACCGGAAGGCTCCGCGGTTGATGCATCTGCTCCTGTCCCGGACGAGCTTCGGCGGCGCCGGGATTCGCGACTTCATCGTCGCCGCGAAGGGCGGCCTGGAGCCGGTCCCGATCACCTAGGGTTGCGATCGACGAACGGGGGCCGCACGACGGCCGCCTTCCCCCGCCGGCCGCGAACGTCGACCTCCACGGTGTCGCCGACCTCGGCCACGCCGTCCGGCCAGAGATAGGCGAGGCCGATCCCGGTTCGCAGGAGCGGCGAGAACGTCCCCGAGCTCACCTCGCCGATGATGTCGTCGCCGCGCATCACGGCGTAGTGCGCGCGCGGGATGTGACGGCGATCCTCCATCAGCAGCCCGCGAAGCCGGCTCGGCAGGCCCTGCTCCTTCTGCCGCACGAGCGCCTCGCGGCCCCGGAAGTCACCCTTGTCGAAGTGCACGGCCCACGAGAGACCGGCCTCGAGCGCGGTGACCGACTCGAACAGGTCCTGCCCGTACAGCGGATAGCCCATCTCGAGCCGCAGCACGTCGCGCGCGGCGAGGCCGCAGGGCTTCATCCCGAACGCCTCGCCCGCCTCCAGCAGATCCGACCACAGGCCGAGCGCGATGTCCTGATACGTGAACAGCTCGAACCCGACCTCGCCGGTGTACCCGGAGCGCGTGAGGATGACGGGGCGACGGTGGTACTCGGTCTCGACGCACTGCATGAACGCGAGGTCGGGCGCCTCGCTGAAGAGCTTCGCCGTCACCTGGACGGCGTCGGGACCCTGCACGGCGAGGAAGCACCAGTCCTGGTGGTAGACGAGGTGCAGCGGTTCCTGGGCCGGCGTCTCCTCGAGGATCTGCAGCACGCGTTGCGCGTTCGCCGCGTTCGGCACGACGAAGTAGCGATCGTCCTGCAACCGGTAGACGATGAGGTCCTCGATCACCCCGCCGCCCTCGTTCAGCACGAGGTTGTAGAGCGCCTCGCCGACCGCGGCGCGAGACAGGTCGTTGGTCACGACCTGCTGCAGCATGCCGAGCGCGCCCGGCCCGGCGACGTCGACCTTGCCGAGGTGCGTGAGGTCGAACAGCCCGACGTGATCGCGCACGGCGGCGTGTTCGGCAAGCGCACCCTCGTACTCGATCGGCATGTTCCAGCCGGCGAACGAGCCCATCTTCGCGCCGAGCCGGACGTGCTCCGCCTCGAGCGGCGTGCGCTTCAGCTCGGCTCCGTCGGCCATCCGGCTCATCGTAGTCGGTGGGCGACGACGCGCAGAGGCCGGTCGGGGTAGGACGGTAGACTTCCCGTTCGCATGGACGCGTTCGACGTCGTCGTGATCGGGGCGGGCACCGGAGGGTACGCGACCGCACTGCGCGCGGCCGAGCTCGGCAAGCGCGTCGCCCTCGTGGAGCGCGACGATCGTCTCGGCGGCACGTGCCTGTTGCGCGGCTGTATCCCGACGAAGGCGCTGCTGCAATCCGCGGCCGTGCTCGACACCGTGAACCGCTCGGACGAATGGGGCATCAAGGCCTCGGGCGAGCCCGACTGGAGCGCGGTGCTCGCGTTCGAGGAGAAGATCGTCGACAAGAACGTGAAGGGCCTTACCGGCCTCGTGAAGCAACGCGGCATCGACGTGGTCCACGGCACCGCGCGGCTGCGGCCCGGCCCGGCGGTCGAGGTGGACGGGCGCGCGCTCCAGACGACCGACGTGGTCGTCGCGACCGGGTCCGGCCCGAAGATGCTCCCGGGCACCGAGGTGACCGACCGCGTGATCACCAGCGACCAGGCGCTCGGGCTGTCGTTCATCCCCGAGACCGTCGTGGTGGTCGGCGCGGGAGCCGTCGGGCTCGAGTTCGCGTCGCTCTACCGTTCGCTCGGCGCCGAGGTCACGCTCGTCGAGGCGCTGCCGGCGCTCGCGCCGCTCGAGGACGCCGAGGTCTCGAAGGAGATCGCGCGGGCGTTCAAGAAGCGCGGGATCGACCCGTACGCGGGCGCCTCGGTCTCGTCGATCAGCCAGGAGGGCGAACGCGTCGAGGTCGTGTTCGAGGCCGGTGGCAGCGAGCGCAAGGTCTGGGTCGACATCTGCCTGATCGCGGTGGGCAGGGGGCCGGTCACCGGCGACCTCGGGCTCGCGGACGCGGGCGTGCAGCTCACCGACCGCGGTTTCGTGCAGGTGGACGGGCTTCTGCGCACGACCGCGCCCCACGTGTGGGCCGTCGGCGACGTCGCCGCCACGCCGCTTCAGCTCGCGCACGTCGCGTTCACCGAGGGCTACGCGGTCGCGGAGCGCATCGCGGGCCTCGAGGTACCGGAGGTCGATTACGTGAACATCCCGCGCGTGACGTACTGCACGCCCGAGATCGCGAGCGTCGGCCTCACCGAGGCCCAGGCGGCCGAGCGCGGCACGGAGATCGTCACCGAGAAGCTGGACTTCCGCGGCGTCGGCAAGGCGAACATCGTCGGCGAGGGCGGGTTCGTGAAGGTCGTCGCCGAGAAGGACGGCCCGACCCTCGGCGTGCACATGATCGGTCCGCACGTCACCGACCTCGTATCCGAGGCCATGCTCATCACCAGCTGGGAGGCGACGCCCGAGGAGGTCGCCGCCATGCACCACCCCCACCCGAGCCTGTCCGAGGGCGTGGGCGAGGCGTTCCTCGCGCTCGCCGGCAAGCCGCTGCATTCCCCGTAAGGTGGGTTCGTGGCGACGGACGTAAAGCGCGCGACCGAGGCGAGACCGCTCCCCGACGATCGCCTGAAGCACCTGCTCTTTCTCATGAAGCTCTGCCGGTACTTCGACGAGCGCATGGAGGCCCTCTACCGGCAGGGGCGGCTGCCGGGCGCGATCTACTCGGGCCGCGGCCAAGAGGGCACGCACGTCGGTGTCGCGAGCGCGCTCGAGCCGGAGGACTCGCTCTTCCCCACGCACCGGGATCTCTCCGCGCAGCTCACGAAGGGCCTCGAGCTCAAGCGCGTCATGGCGCAGTACTGGGGGAGGATCGACGGGTACCTCCGCGGCCGCGACGGCAACAGCCACATCGGCGACTGGTTCGGCCATCGCACGTTCGCCGTGATGTCGCACCTGCCGATCGCGTATCCCATCGCCTGCGGCGCCGCACTCGCGTACCAGCGCCGGGGCGAACGGCGTGTGGCGTTGGCGATCTGCGGCGACGGCGCCACGTCGAACGGCCGTTGGCACGAGGCGATCAATGTGTCCGCGATCCACCGGCTCCCCGTCGTGTGGGTGGTGAACAACAACCAGTACGCCTACTCGACGCCGAACCCGCTCGAGTTCGCGGTGCCCACGATCGCGGAGCGCGCCGCGGCGTACGGCATCCCGGGGGTCCGCGTCGAGGGGAAGGACGTGCTCGACGTGTACGAGGCCGCGCAGGCCGCGGTGGATCGCGCGCGATCGGGCGAGGGGCCGACGCTCATCGAGTCGGTGTCGCTGCGGTGGCGCGGTCACGCGGGCCACGACCCCGCGAAGTACGTTCCGCCCGAGATGCTCGAGGATTACATGCAGAACCGAGACCCGGTGAAGCGCTTCGAGGCCTGGATGCTCGAACAAGGCGTCGTGACCCCCGGTGACGTGGAGCAGCTGGAGAAGCGGATCGAGGAGGAGTTCGAGGCGGGCTACGAGTACGCGCTCGCGTCGCCGTTCCCGGAGCCGGGCGACGTCACGAAGGGTCTCTGGGTCGAGGACGGCTACTGGACGAGCGACCCGGGCCGCGGCGGCGGCACGGAGGCGAGCTAGCGGTGGCCACCACCCAGGTAGAAGCGGGCGCCGCCGGCCACGGCGCCGAGCCCCGCGGCAAGCGGACCGAGGCCGGCGAGGCCACCTACCTCATCGCGATCGCCGAAGCGCTCTGGGAGGAGATGGAGCGCGACGAGCGCGTGTACCTCCTCGGCGAGGACATCGGGGTCTACGGCGGCGCGTTCAAGGTGACCGAGGGCTTCATCGATCGATTCGGCCCCGAGCGCGTGATGGACACGCCGATCGCGGAGGAGACGATCGTCGGGCTGTCGATCGGCTCGGCGATGGAGGGATTCCGTCCGGTCGCCGAGTTCCAGTACGCGGACTTCATGACGAGCGGCTTCGACGAGATCACGACCGCGCTCGCGCGCTACCACTACCGCAGCGGGGTCCCGGTTCCCGTGGTGCTGCGCGCCCCGAGCGGCGGCGGCGTGCGCGCTTCCTCGTTCCACTCCACGAACCCGGAGCCGTGGTACTCGCACGCCGGCGGCCTGAAGGTCATCTGCCCGGCGTTTCCCGGCGACGCGAAAGGCCTCTTGAAGTCCGCGATCCGCGACGACAACCCGTGCGTGTTCCTCGAGCACAAGTGGATCTACCGGCGGATCAAGGAGGTCGTGTCGGAGGACGTCGACTTCCTCGTCCCGATCGGGAAAGCCGACGTGAAGCGCGAGGGCGACGACGTCTCGATCATCACGTACGGCGCGATGGTGCACCGCGCGCTCGAGGCCGCGGAGAACCTCGCCGGACGCGGCGTCTCGGTGGAGATCGTCGATCTTCGGACGGTCTATCCCCTGGACGAGGAGACGGTGCTGCGTTCGATCGAAAAGACCTCGCGCGCCGTGGTGTTGTCGGAGTCGTACCGGTTCGTCGGCATCGCCGCAGAGGTCGCCGCCACGATCGCCGAGAAGGCGTTCGAGTACCTCGACGCGCCGATCGAGCGGCTGTCCCCGCCGAACATCCCCGTGCCCTTCTCGCCGACCCTCGAGGACGCGTTCCTCCCGGGTGTCGCCGACATCGAGGCCGCCGTCGAGCGGCTGTCCGCCTGGTAGGAGGTCCCACCATGACGACGATCAAGATGCCGCAGCTCGGCGAGACCATCATCGAGGGCACGATCCTGAAATGGCTGAAGGCCGAGGGCGAGACGATCGAGCGCGACGAGCCGCTGTTCGAGATCTCGACCGACAAGGTCGACACCGAGGTGCCGTCGCCCGTGGCCGGAACCGTCTCGAAGATCATCGTCGCCGAGGGCGAAACCGTGCCGGTGGGCACCGACCTCGCGACGATCGACGAGGGCGGCGACGAGGCCGCCGGTGACGGCGATGGCGAACAGGCGCCGGCCGAGGCGCCGGCCGCCGAGCAACCGGCAGCCGCTGCCGCCGACGAGGCGCCCGCACCCCCAACTCCCGCCTCGCCGGCCCCCGCACCGTCCGAGCCCGCGGCACGCCCGGCCGCCGCATCGGCCGGGTCACTGCCCGATCGCGGCCCCCGCTCCCAGATCCTCTCCCCGCTCGTGCGACGGCTCGCCGACGAACACGGACTCGACCTCGCGCAGCTCCAGGGAACGGGCACCGGCGGGCGGATCACGAAGAAAGACGTGCTCGCGGCGGTCGCGAGCGGGGGCACGGCGGGGCCGGCTGCCCCGGCGCAGGCGGCACCGTCGCTCCAGGCGGTTCCCCAGGCCGCTCCCGGCTCCGGCGAAGAGGTCGTGCCGATGTCCCACATCCGCAAGGCCATCGCCACCCACATGCTCGGCTCGCTGCAGACGTCCGCGCGCGCCTGGAACATGGTCGAGGTCGACATGGAGGAGATCGTGCGGCTGCGCGCGCGCGTGAAGGAGGACTTCAAGGCGCGCGAGGGGTTCAATCTCACCTACACCCCGTTCGTGACACGCGCGACGGTCGATGCGCTGCTCGCCTATCCGATGGTGAACGCCGAGCTTCGCGGCGAGCAGATCGTCGTGAAGCACTACGTGAACATGGGCGTCGCGGTGAGCTACGACGAGGGCCTGATCGTGCCGGTCGTGAAAGGCGCGGACGGGATGAACCTCGTGGGTCTCGCGCGCTCGATCAACGATCTCGCGATGCGCGCGCGCGCGAAGCAACTGAAGCCGGACGAGGTCACCGCGGCCACGTTCACGATCACGAACCCGGGTCCGTTCGGGTCGATCCTCTCCGTGCCGATCATCAACCAGCCGAACGTGGGCATCCTCGCGTTCGACGCGATCGAGAAGCGCGTGGCCGTCGTGAACGACGCGATCGCGATCCGGCACCGCGTCTACCTCTCGATGTCGTGGGACCATCGCGTGATCGACGGGGCGCTCGCGTCACAGTTCCTCGCTCGCGTGAAGGAGAACCTCGAGACCTGGGACTTCGCGGGCGATCTGGGGATCTGACGTGCCCCGTCCCGCGTGGCTGCTCGAGCCACCCGGCCTCGTCCCGTACGTGGTCGCGAACGAAGGGATGCACGAGCTCGCCCACCGTCGACTGACCGGCTCGATCCCCGACGCCGTGATCCTGCTGGAGCATCCGCCGGTCTTCACGGCGGGGCGCCGCGCAAAGCCGGAGGAGCTCCTGTGGTCGGCCGACGAGGTGACGGCCCGCGGAGCGGAGGTGCACCGGATCGACCGCGGCGGGTCGTTCACCCATCACGGACCGGGGCAGCTCGTGGGGTATCCCATCCTGGATCTCGGCGACACGCCCGACGCGATGCGCTACGTCCGCGCCCTCGAGGAGGTCGTGATCCGCACCGGCCTCGACGTGGGCGTCTCGCTCGAACGGCGCCCCGACGTCCAGACCGGCGTGTGGTCGGGCGATCGAAAGGTCTGCGCGATCGGCGTGCGACTGTTGCGCGCGCGTGTGACGCTGCACGGGTTCGCCCTCAACTGCGACAACGACCTCTCGTGGTTTCGCGGGATCGTCGCGTGCGGACTGCCCGAGCACGGGGTCACGTCGCTCTCCGAGCTCGCCGGGCGGCGCGTGTCGGTGGACGCCGTGCGATCGTCGGTCGAACGGCACCTTGCTTCGGTGTTCGACCTCGCGTTCGAGCGCGCACCGGCCGATGCGTTCGTCGTCGAGCGGGTGTCCTGAAGGCTCAGACGATCCCGGAGCGCTCGACCGGTCGTTCCGGCTCGGTGAGGCCCGCGCGAAGCTCTGCGGACCGGCGCCAGTAGGCCTCGGCCTCGACCGGCTCGAGGTTCTCGACCGCCTCCTCGCCCCCCCGGAAGATCGGCACCCGGAAGCCCGCGCACCAGCCGGCTTCGAGCGGTGGCTGTCCCTCCGCGCGCCACTCCTCGAAGAGGTCCAGGCCGAGGATGGCGTCGGGGTACTCGAGCACGATCTCGTCGTGGAACCCGACGAAGTTCGCCGGGATCTCCACGGCTTCCGCCGCCCCCGGGTCGAGCAGAAGGGTCAGCGGCTGGTCGTCGGCGGTGCGTTCGACGTCGAGCGCGTACTGGTAGCCGAGCCAGCTCATCCCGAAGCACACGATCCGCTTCGCGAGGTCCGGAAAGGCGTCGACGGCGACGCCGGTCCAGCGGCCGATCTCGCCGGGCTCGTAGAGGCGGTAGAGGCCGTCCCCGAAGGTTGCGCCCGCGAAGCGGATCACGAGGTCCGGGAATCCCACGGGCAGCGGGTCGAGGTAGACGAGGAGCTCCTCGCCCGAGCATCCGATCGCCCCCTCGGGCGGGAAGCGCCCGAGGAATCGCTGGAACATACAGGGGTTTTCGGCAGACCGAAGGCCCGCCCTGAAGGCCGGCCCCGATGCGGCGCTCGCTCAGAACAGGGCGTTCGCGAGCTTCCGGCGGTACTCCGCCACGAGCGGGTCCTCGTCGCCGAGCACGGCGAACACGTCGACCATCGCCTGCCTGGCCTCCTCCTCGTCGGGGAGCATCGCGAGCAGTTCGTCGAGCGACTCGCGCCAACGTCCGGAGGCGGCGTTGCGCTTCGCCTCCGCGAACGTCCCGTCGGGGACGAGGTCGGCCCAGGAGGACACGCGGATCCTCGCCATCACGCGCTCGGCGGCGGGGTCGGGCAGGAGCGGCCGAACGAGCTCCTCCGCCTCGGCGAGCTCCCCGCGCGGCACCAGCAGCTCGGCGAGGCCGACGCGCGCCTCGGCATTGTCGGGATCCTTGGCGAGCGCCTCGCGGAAGTCCCGCTCGGCGGACTCGAGGTCGCCCGACGCCGCCTCGGCCTGCGCATCCTCGGCGACGAGCTCTGCCTCGGTGGGAAGGATGGAGTCCACGAAGCGGTTGACCTCCTGCTCGGGATAGGCGCCGATGAACATGCTCACCGGCGCGCCGTCGCGGAACGCGATCACGGTGGGGATGCCCTGACTCTGTACGGCCGCGAGCAGCTCCTGGCCGACGGCGTTCGCGTCGACGTCGAGCTTCGCGAGCAGGAAGGCGCCCGCGCGCTCGCCGGCGACCTTCTCGAGGATCGGCCCGAGGGTGCGGCAGGGGCCGCACCACGAGGCCCAGAGGTCGACGACGACCGGCCGTTCGGCCGAGCCCTCGATCACGACGCGCTCGAAGTCCGCGTCGGTGACGTTCACGACGTACGTGGCGGTTTCGTTCATCGCTCTCCTAGGCTACGGCCCGACGGGCGCCTTCGTCCGCATCCGGCTCGACCGTCCTTGCCGTCGCGACCGCGCCGTGATGGAAGCGCGTGAGCCGCAAGGCGTTCGCGACGACGCTCACGCTCGAGGCCGCCATGGCTCCCGCCGCCCACATGGGCGTCAGGACGCCGAAGACCGCGAGCGGGATCATCACGAGGTTGTACGCGAACGCCCACCAGAGGTTCTGCACGATCACGCGGTAGGTCCACCGGGCGAGCTCGACTGCGTCGGCGACCGACGAGAGCGATCCGCCCAGGAGACGGACGTCCGCCGCCTCGAGCGCGACGTCCGTGCCCGTGCCGAGCGCGACGCCCACGTTCGCCTGCGCGATCGCCGGGGCGTCGTTGATGCCGTCCCCGACGAACGCCACGCGCCGCCCCTCCGCCTGAAGCCTCCGCACCTCCTCGACCTTGCTCGCCGGGAGCACCTCGGCGAGGACCCGGTCGATGCCGACCTCGCCGGCGACGGTCTCGGCCGTCGCGCGCCGGTCGCCCGTCACCATCGCGATCTTGAGTCCGAGATCGTGCAACCGCCGGACGGTCGGCACGGCATCGGCCTTCAGCCGGTCCGAGACGCCCACGAGCCCGATCGGACACTCGTCGCGCCATACGGCAACCGCCGTGAGCCCGCGGGTGGTCAGCCGCTCGAGCCCGTCGCTCAGGCTCGCCGGGAGCTTCTCGGGCCGGCCCACACGCACGCGCGCGCCGCCGACGATCGCCTCCGCGGCGCTCCCGGACTTGATCACGTGATCGGTGGACGGCGGAATCGCGACCCCGCGCTCACGGGCGCCCGCGACCACGGCGCCACCGATCGGGTGCTCCGACCCTTCCTCCACGGCCGCCGCGATCGCGAGCAGATCCCGCTCGTCGATCCCGGCCATAGGGACGAGCTCCGCGAGTCGCATGGCTCCCTCGGTGACCGTGCCGGTCTTGTCGAGCAACACGACGTCGGCCGCCCGCGCCGCCTCGAACACCTCGGCGCCGGCGAACAGCACGCCGAGCTCGGCGGCCCGCCCGGTTCCCGCCATGACGGCCCCCGGCGTGGCGAGGCCGAGCGCGCACGGACACGCGATCAAGACCACCGCGACGGCGTGCAGGAGCGCGGCCCCGGGGGCGATCCCAACTCCGAGCCACCATCCGAGGAACGTGGCGAGCGCGATCGCGAGCACGACGGGCACGAATACGGACGACACGCGGTCGGCGAGGCGTTGGACCGGCGCCTTGGTCCCCTGCGCCCGCTGCAGCAGCCGGACGATCTCGGAGAGCCTGGTCTTGCCGCCGACCTTCGTGACGAACACCAGGAGCCGGCCCTTGCCGTTCACCGACGCGCCCACGACGTCGTCGCCCGGCCCCACGTCGACCGGAACGGATTCGCCGGTCAGGAGGGACAGGTCGACCCAGGACTCTCCTTCCTTCACGACGCCGTCCGACGGAACCTTCTCCCCCGGCAGCACGACCGCGAGGTCGCCGGGCCGCAGTTGCTCGATCGGGATCCGGCGCGGCTGGCCGTCGACGAGCACGGTCGCGTCCTTCGCCGCGCGCTCGAGAAGGGCACGAGCCGCGTCGCTCGCGGCGGCGCGCGCGCGGGCTTCGAGCACCTTGCCCACGAGGATCAGCGCGACGATGACCGCGGCGGTGTCGAAGTACCGCTCGTCCCGCCCGGCCGCCACCGACCAGGCGCTGTAGCCGTACGCCGCGAGCGAGCCGATCGCGATGAGAGTGTCCATCGTCGCCGCAGCGTGGCGCGCCGCCCTCGCTGCGCCACGCAGGAACGGCCATCCCGCGACGAACACGATGGGCGTCGCGAGCGCCCACGCGACGCCACCGCTCCACGGCCGTTCGGGAAAACCGAACGACACCACGAGCACGGGAATCGCGAACGCAACGGCGAGGGTGAGCCGGACGAGGTAGTCGCGCTGCTCGTCGGCCGCCGACCGCTCGTCCAGATGGAGGTGGGCGCCATAGCCGGCACCGTGGATCGCCCGGATGAGCGACGCCGGATCCGGGTCGTTGGTCCGCACGACGGCGGTGCGAGTGGCGAGGTTGACGGCCGCCTCCTCGACCTCGCTGAGCTCACCGAGGGCGCGCTCGATCCGCGTGACGCACGAGGCGCACGTCATCCCCTCGATGTCGAGGACGACGTCGCGTTCCCGGCTGTCCGGGGCCATCGCTACTTCCCGGCGAACCGCGCGACCGCGGCCACCAGCTCCTGGATCTTCTCGTCGCCCTCCCCGCCTTCGATCGATTCGCGGACGCAGTGGCGTACGTGTCCGTCGAGCAGGCCGATGCCGACCGCGCGAATCGCGGCCGTCACCGAGTTCAGCTGCGTGAGGATGTCGATGCAATACTTGTCCTCCTCCACCATCCGCTGCACGCCGCGCACCTGTCCCTCGATGCGGCGAAGCCGATCCTGAAGGTCCTTCTTGTTCATCGCGTAGCCGTACACGCCGGCCTCCTCCTTATGCCCTACCCGGGTATCAGTCCATGCCCCGCTGCGACGGATCCATCCGCAGGTAGCGTTCGGGGTCGGCCCGGAACCGCTCCATGCAGCTCACCGAGCAGAAGAAATACGCGGTTCCCTCATGCTCCCATGCCGCGACCGCCCCGTCCCTGTCGACTTCCATCCCACACACCGGATCGATCATCGGCATCTCCTCCGCGCCCCGCGGTCCTCGGGGGTTCGATCAATACCCCCCCAGGGTATCAGATGGCGGCGGCATGCGGCGGGGGTGGTGCGTGCGACCTTCGACGGAGGAGTCGCGCGAAGGCCCGATGCTAGAATTCCGCTCCGGCGTGCGAGGAGAGACGACGTGGCGACGCGGGTAACCGAGAGTCCGCACGGTCTCCTCGGACTCGATTCCGACGACCTGCTCGCGATGCATCGCACGATGCTCACCGCACGCCTCCTCGACGAGGCCGCGTTCCGGCAGAACCGCATGGGGCGAGCGCCGTTCGTGGTTCCGGTCTCGGGTCACGAGGGATGCCAGATCGGCACGGCATGGCCGATGCGGCGCGGCACCGACATCTGGCTCCCCTACTACCGCGACCTCGGCGTCGTCTTGGTCGCCGGCATGACGCCCGCCGAGGTGTTCCTCGGTATCTTCGCGAAGGCCGACGACCCGTCCAGCGGGGGCCGGCAGATGCCGGCGCACTGGGGCTCGCGGCGCCTCGGCATCATCAGCGGGTCCTCGCCGATCGCCACCCAGGTGCCGCACGCCGCCGGCATCGCGTTCGCGGTGAAGTACCGGCAGGAGGATGCGGTCGTCACGTCGTGGTTCGGAGAAGGCGCCACGAGCGAAGGCGACTGGCACGAAGGACTGAACTTCGCGGGCATCCACAAGCTTCCGTTGGTGTTCGTGTGCGAGAACAACCGCTACGCGATCAGTGTGCCGCAGTCCAAGCAGATGGCGATCGAGGACGTAGCGGCGCGCGCGGAGGGCTACGGCTTCCCCGGCGTCGTCGTCGACGGCAACGACGTGCTCGCCTGCTACGGCGCGATGAAGGAAGCACACGAACGCGCCCGCCGCGGCGACGGACCCACCCTGATCGAGTGCAAGACCTACCGCTTCTTCCCCCACACCTCCGACGACGACGACAAGAGCTATCGGTCCCGCGAGGAGGTCGAGGAGGCGAAGAGCCACGACCCGATCCGGACCTTCGAGGCGTATCTCACCGAACAGGGAGAGCTGGATGAGGCTGCGGTAGAACGAATCCGGGCCGAGGTGAAGGACGAGATCGATCAGGCGATCTCGGCGGCGTGGGACGCGGACGACCCGCTTCCCGAGTCGGCGATGAAGCACGTGTTCGCCGAGGAAGCATGACCGAGAAGAACGTCGTCACGGCGATCCGCGACGCCCTCCACGACGAGATGGCGGCCGACGAGCGGATCGTGCTGCTGGGCGAGGACGTCGGCGCCCGCGGCGGCGTGTTCCGCATCTCCGACGGCTGGCTGGCCGAGTTCGGCGAGCAGCGCGTCATCGACACGCCGCTCGCGGAGTCCGGCATCGTCGGCATCGCGATCGGGATGGCGCTGCACGGGTTGCTGCCCGTCGCGGAGATCGAGTTCGCCGACTTCATCCATCCGGCTTTCGACCAGATCGTCTCGGAGGCCGCGCGCTTTCGCTACCGCTCGAACGGCGACTTCGGCGTGCCGATGGTGATCCGCGCGCCCTGTGGCGGCGGCATCCACGGGGCCCTCTACCACTCGCAGTCGATCGAGGCCTTCTACGGCCACGTCCCGGGCCTCAAGGTCGTGATGCCGTCGACGCCCGCCGACGCGGCGGGGATGATCCGCAGCGCGCTCGCCGATCCCGACCCCGTCCTGGTGCTCGAGCACAAGAAGTGCTACCGCGCCATCAAGGGCGAGGTGCCCGATGGGCGCTTCCTGACGAAGATCGGTGCGGCGGACGTCAAGCGGGAGGGCACCGACCTCACTGCGATCAGCTACGGCTTCTCCCTCCACGGCTGCCTCGACGCGGCCGCGCGACTGGAACAGGACGAGGGCGTTTCGGTCGAGGTGGTGGACGTCCGGACGATCAGTCCGCTCGACAAGGAGACGATCCTCGCCTCGGTGCGCAAGACGGGGAAGGCGATCGTCGTGTACGAGGACAACCGGACCTATGGAGCCGGAGCCGAGATCGTGGCGACGATCGCGGAGGAGGCCTTGTTCGATCTCGACGCGCCACTCGTGCGCGTGGGAGGCCCCGACATCCCGGCGATGCCGTTCGCCGCGGCGCTCGAGCACTACTTCATGGAGCCCGAGCCGGATCAGATCTACCGGGCCATGCGCGACCTCGCCCGCTTCTGAGCCCGTCGGCCCGGCCGCTTCGGCAAACCCGCAGGTCAGCCGCATGACTCCTGTGTTCAGGGGACTCCTGCGTACGTCGATAACTGCGGGGAACTGCCGTGACGCCGATCGGGTCCTCGCCGGAGCAACCCCGGCGGCGCGGTGCCTGGCGGGACCTCGCGCCCATTGCCGGCATCGCGGCCGCCGTCTTCGTCGCGGGCTCCTTCGCGGGCGTCTGGATCGAGCTGTACGAGTTCGCCCATCAGCGCTACCAGGACTCCCTGGGCGTGCTGATGGCGTTCGTGACCGTTTGCGCCTTCGCGTTCGCCGCGTTCTCGTTTCGGCGGGGACATCAGCTCGAGCGGGAGTCAAGGCTGCGCGAGACCTCCGAGGCGCGTTACCGAGCGGTCGTGGAACGAGTTCCTGCCATCACGTACACGTGGGATCCGACGAAGCCGGCCGGCGTCTCGGTGATCTCCTATCTCAGCCCGCAGATCGAGCGGATCCTCGGCTACTCGTCCGAGGAATGGATGGAGGACCCGGGCCTGTGGGTCCGGTGCCTCCACCCCGACGATCGGGAGCGCGTGGTGCGGCAATCGGACGCCGCCGACGCGACCGGCAGGGACTTCGTGGCCGAGTACCGCGTGATCGCGAAGGACGGCGGCGTCGTCTGGGTGCACGACGAGTCCGTGATCGTCGAATGGGACGAGGACGGACGCCCGAGCCTCGCGCAGGGAGCGATGTTCGACATCACACGCCGCAAGCACGCGGAGCAGCGGCTGCAGGAGACCGAGAACCGCTACCGCACGCTGGTCGAGCGCGTGCCGGCCGTCGCGTACGTCTGGGACTCGGGGTACGAGCTCGGCACCCAGCCCGACGCGTACATCAGCCCGAGGATCGAGGAGCTCGTCGGGTTCACCCCCCAAGAATGGGCGCGCACACCGGGCCTCTGGGCCCGGCAGGTGCATCCCGACGACCTCGAGGACGTGCTCGCGCTGCGTCACGACGCCGTGCGCCGGGCCGAGCCCTTCGCCGCTCAGTACCGGCTGCTCCGCAAGGACGGCGGCATCGTCTGGGTGCGCGACGAGGCGGTGCCGGTCTCGGAGGGTGCTCGCGGGCTCCCCGTGTACCAGGGCGTGATCCTCGACGTCACCGAGCACAAGGACGCGGAGGCACGCCTGGTCTCGGCCGAAGCCGAGCTCCGGCGGCTCGTCGAGCAATTGCCGGTGGTCACGTACCTCGCGAACGCGGGCACCGGCGAGGGCGGGCGCTGGCTCCGCTACATCGCGCCGGGAGTGTCCGAGCTCACCGGCCACGCGCCGGACGAGTGGCTGCGCGATACGGGGCTCTGGACGCGCCTCCTCCACCAGGACGATCGCGAGCGCGTGGTCGCGGAGGCCGCGCGCACCGAGCTGACGCGAGAGCGGTTCGACGTCGAATACCGGATCGTTCGCAAGGACGGTCGCGTCGTGTGGCTGCACGACGTCGCGGTGCACTCCACCCTGGACGACGACGGCGTATGGCTCGGCGCGCTCGAAGACGTCACCGAGCGGAAGCGAGCCGAGGACGAACGCCGTCTCGCCGAGGAGCGCTATCGCTCGCTCATCGAGGAGCTGCCCACGGTCGTGTACATCGACGCGATCGACGAGGTGAGCACGGCCCTCTACGTGAGCCCTCGCTACGAGCGGCTCACCGGCTATTCGCCCGAGGAGCGCATCGCCGACCCTGACCTTTGGGTCCGGATGCTGCATCCCGACGACCGGGAGCGCGTGCTCGCGGAATCGCTGCGCACCAACGAGACCGGCGACCCCTTCGACGTCGAGTACCGCCTGATTCGCAAGGACGGCGGCACCGTGTGGGTCCACGACCACGCTGTGCTCGTCGGCGGTGAGGAAGCCTCGCCGCGCTTCTGGCAGGGCGTGCTCTCGGACGTCACGGCGGAGAAGGAGTCGGGGCAGCAGCTCCGCCGGACGGAGGAGCGTTTCCGCACGCTCGTCGAGCAGCTGCCCGCGATCACCTACATCGACGAGTTCGCGGAGGGTGAGGAGGATTGGCCCACCGTCTACATCAGCCCCCAGCTCAGCGCGATCCTCGGCTACGACCCCGAGGAGTGGAAGGCGGACCACCACCTCTGGCAGTCGCTCCTGCACCCCGACGACCTCGAGCGCGCGATCGAGGCCGACCGGATCCACCGCGAGACCGGCGCGCCGCTGGTCCAGGAGGTTCGCGTCTTCGCGCGCGACGGCAGCATCAAGTGGCTGCGCGACGAGGCGATTCTCATCCGCGACGACCGGGGGCGGCCGCGCTGGAGCCAGGGCATCTTCATCGACATCACCGAGCGCAAGGAGGCCGAGGAGCGGCTGCACGAGGCCGAGGAGCGTTACCGCAGCCTCGTGGAGACGATCCCCGCCGCGATCTACATCGACGCGGTCGACGAGCTCTCGAAGGGCATCTACATGAGCCCCCAGGTCGAGCAGATCTTCGGGTACCCGCCCGAGGACTGGCTCGCGCGGCCCGAGCTCTGGGAGCAGGGCCTGCACCCCGACGACCGCGAGGAGGTCGTCGAGCGGATCGAGCGGCTGAACCGCGACGGCGTCCCCTTCGAGGCCGAGTACCGATTCGACAACCCGCGGCGTGGGTGGGTGTGGGTGCAGGACCAGGCCGTCGTCATCCGCGGGGAGGACGGCACACCGCTCTTCGCCCAAGGCGTGATGTTCGACGTCACGCAGCGCAAGCAGGCGCAGGATCAGCTGCGCGAAGCCGAGGAGCGCTTCCGCGCGATCGTCGAGCACGTCCCGGCCGCGATCTACCTCGACCTGCCCGACGACTCGATGCAGACGATCTACGTGAGCCCGCAGATCGAGCAGATCACCGGCATTCGGCCGGACCAGTGGCGCGCGGAGAACGACGTCTGGATCGAGCGCATGCATCCGGAGGACCGGGAGCGTGTGGCTGAGGGATATCTCGACGCGATCACGAACCGTCGCACCTGGGACGCCGAGTATCGGTTCGTCCGTCCCGACGGCAAGGTCGTGTGGGTGCACGACGAGACGACGTTCCTCCACGACGAGAACGGCAACGACACGTTCCTGCAGGGCGTGCTGTTCGACATCACCGAGCAGAAGCTCGCGGAACAAGCGCTCCGCGACTCCGAGCAGCGGGAGCGCGAAGCCGCGGAGCGGCTTCGCGCGTTGGACGAGATGAAGAACACCTTCCTCGCCGCGGTCTCCCATGAGCTCCGGAGCCCGCTCACGTCGATCCTCGGCCTCTCGCTCACCCTCGAGCGGCAGGCGTCCGCGCTGCCCGTCGACGAGCAGGCCGACCTGCTCGACCGGCTCGCGATGAACGCGCGCAAGCTCGACCGGCTGTTGAAGGACCTCCTCGACATCGACCGGCTGAACCGCGGCATCGTCACCCCGCAGTACCGCGTGACGGACGTCGGGGCGCTCGCGGTGCGGACGGTGGAGTCGCTCGAGGCGCTCGCCGATCGATCCGTCGAGCTGCAGGTCGAGATGGTCGTGCTCTCGGTCGACCCCGCGAAGGTCGAGCGGATCGTCGAGAACCTGCTCGTGAACGCCGTGCGCCACACGCAACCGCACGCACGGATCTGGCTGAGCGTGGGGCCGGCCGAGGGCGGCGTGTTGATCGCGGTCGACGACGACGGCCCCGGGGTGCCGCAGGATCTGCGCGAGGCGATCTTCGAGCCGTTCCGCCAGGGTCCGACCCCGTCGAAGGCATCGCCCGGGACCGGCATCGGGCTGTCGCTCGTCGCGCGGTTCGCCGAGCTGCACGGCGGGCGCGCGTGGGTGGAGGAGCGCGAGGGCGGCGGCGCGTCGTTCCGCGTGCTGCTGCCGCCCGGCCCGGCCGACGGGGGCATGGGATCCGGACCCGCGAACGGCGAGCTCGCCGCGACCCGATTCGACCCGCTGGAGGGCGTGCCCGCCGACGCCGACGTCGCTCGCTAGACTCGAGGACATGCCGGGTTCCGAGCACAACCCGCACGGCCGCAGGCTCTTCCTCCCGATCGTCGGGGTGACCGGCGCCGAGACCAAAGCCCTGACCGGCGAACGCAAGCCGCCGTGGCTGAAGGTGCGCCTCCGCAACGGACCCAACGCCGCCGAGCTACGGTCGATCCTGCGCGGCCGTTCCCTCCACACCGTGTGCGAGGAGGCGATGTGCCCGAACATCCACGAGTGCTGGGAGGATCGGGAGGCGACGTTCCTCATCCTCGGGAACAAGTGCACGCGCCGCTGCGGCTTCTGCGACGTCATGACCGCGAGGCCCGATCCCGTCGACGAGGACGAACCGGCGCGCCTCGCCGACGCCGTTCGCGCGATGGGCCTCCGGTTCGTCGTGATCACCGGCGTCGCGCGCGACGACCTGCCCGACGGGGGCGCGCGCATCTGGGCACGCACGATCCACGCGGTGCGCGAGGCCGTGCCCGACGCCGGCATCGAGGTGCTGCCGACCGACTTTCGCGGAGGCGAGCGCGACCTCGCGACCGTGATCGAGGCCGAACCCGACGTGTTCGCGCACAACCTCGAGACGGTGCGGCGACTCCACGAGCGCATCCGGCCGGCCTTCGGCTACGACCGCACGCTCGGCGTGCTCCGCAACGCGAAGCGGATCCGAGCCGGCCAGGTCACGAAGTCGAACCTGATCCTCGGCATGGGAGAGCGCCCGGAGGAGATTCCCGAGGCGCTCGCGGACCTTCGCGACGCCGGTTGCGAGATCGTCACGATGGGCCAGTACCTGCAACCGACGGCGCAGCATCTCCCGGTCGACCGGTGGGTGACGCCGGACGAGTTCGACGACCACAAGCGGTTCGGCGAGGAGGAGCTCGGCATCCCGCACGTCGAGGCCGGCCCGCTCGTGCGGAGCTCGTATCACGCCGGCACGCAATTCCGTCGCGCGTCGCGCGCCCTCGCGGGCTCCCGCTAGGGTCGATCGCTCAGGCCAGGGCGCGGCGGAGGTCCGCGAACCGCCGTGTGAGGTCGTCCAGTTGATGGTGCGCGTTGAGGCCGCTCGGGTTCGGCAGCACCCACGCGAGCGCACCGGCGATCGACTCCGGCTGCGGCCCGAGCTCCGCCTCCGGGCGGGCGAACGCCGCGCGATATGCCGTCACACCGAGCACCGCCACCGCGCGCGGACCGACCCGGCGCACCTTGCGTCTGAGCGAGCGCGCTCCCGCGCGGAGCTCCTCGTCCTCGAGCTCGGAGGCCGCCGCAGTCGCGCGCCGTACGAGGTTCGTGATCCCGAGACCCTCGCGAAGCAACGCGCGCTCCTCCTGCGGAGTTCGGAGCTCGGCGGTGAACCCGGACGCGTGCAGTGCCTTCCAGAACCGGTTGCCGGGTCGAGCGAAGTGGTGGCCCACCGCGGCCGAGTACAGGCCGGGATTGATCCCGCAGAAGACGACGCGCAGGCCCGGCCGGAGCACGTCGGGCACGGTGCCGTCCCGCGCGTGCTCGAGCTCCTCCCGGGTGGGTCGCGTCATGCGGCCAGCATGACGCGTCGAACGAGAAGGGAGGAGCCGGCCTGTAAGCCGGATCCTGTGCGCCGCGCGCGCGAAGCGCGCGCGGCGCGGCGGCCATCTGTCTCGGCGCCGAAGCGCCGCGTCGCCGTTCGCCGGCGCCGTGCGGCCGACCCGGAGGCATATGGACGGGCAACCCGCCTCCTGCTTGGCCTTGCTCCGGGTGGGGCTTGCCGAGCCGGCCCGGTCGCCCGGGCCGCTGGTGAGCTCTTACCTCACCGTTTCACCCTTGCCATCGCGGCACGCCGCGAGGCGGTCTGCTCTCTGTTGCGCTGTCCGCGAGGTCGCCCCCGCCTGGGTCACCCCAGCACCCTGCCCTGTGGAGTCCGGACTTTCCTCGAACGATCCTGAGATCGCCCGCGGCCGCCCGGCCGGCTCCTCCGTGCCGAGGATACGCCCTAGACTCGTGAGGATGCGACGACTCGCGCCCGCGGCCGCGCTCCTGCTCGCTCTGTGGGGGTGCGCGGGTCCTGCCGGCCCTCGATCGCCCCTTCCTGCAGGTTCCGAAGCCTCTCCCGCGCAAGGCATCCAGGACGCCGCCGCGCGGGACGCCGCCATTCGATTCATTCACGCCTACGCCACCGCCCCCCAGGACGGTGGGACCGCGCTCACCGGCGTCGTCGACGGGCTCGCCTCCGACTGGGCGCACTGGTTCGACGTGCAGAACGCGACGTTCGACGGCGCCGTTACGGGGCAGGCGTCCATCCTGTCGGTGGGCCCGCCCGCATCGACGAACGGCGCGACCCCGGCGGTCGTCGTCGACGTGCAGGCGTCGGTCACCTTCACGTACGCGCCCTCCGACGGCAGCTCTCTGGCGCCGCAGGTCAGGTCGCTCGACGGGCCGATGCTGCTCGCGCAGGTCGGTCCCTACGACTACCGCGTCGAGGACTTCACGAGGGACGGCCAGGCGCTGCATTCGTTCTTCGCGTCGCTCGCGGGCCCCGGGACCGTGCGGGAGGGCATCAGGGTGAGCGTGCACGCGGTGATCGTGTCGGGGGCGACGTGGCAAGTCGGCCTGGACGTCCGCAACAGCTCGGCGAGCTCGATCGAGGTCGGGTCGTCGAACGTGGGGCTGTTCCTCGACCAGCAGATCGTGCCGGGCACCGTCGTATCGACGTTCGACCCGATCCAGCCCGGGACCACCGAGGAGGGGTTCGTCACGCTGCCCGCGCCGGCGGGCGCGGGCCAGCTGGCGCTCGTGCTCCGCTTCGGGTCGAGCGTGGAGCCGATCGACTTCGTGATCGCGATCCCCGACCCGCGAGAGGCCACGGGTCAATCGGTGCCGTCGTCGAGCCCGAGCCCGGCACCGTCGGGCGACGGCGCGCTCGCGGGCTAACGCTCTCGCGAGGCCAACCAGGCGTCGACGCCCGCGTTCGCGAGCGCGTCCGCCTCGGTGTTGCGTTCGCGGCGCACGTGCTCGAAGCGCACGCTCGCGAATCGTCGCGCCTCCGCAAGCACGGACGCGTGCAGGGGCTTGAGGTGGTCGGCCTTCACGCGGAAGCTCCCGTCGAGCTGACGGATGAGCAGGTTGCTGTCGGATCGCAGGAGCACGTCGGTGGCCCCGAGCTCCGACGCGCGACGAAGCCCTCGCAGCGCCGCCGTGTACTCCGCCACGTTGTTCGTGGTCTCGCCGATGCCCTCCGCGATCTCGTCCACGAGCTCGCCCTCGACCGTCTTGATGACGACGCCGATGCCGGCGGGACCCGGGTTTCCGCGCGCTGCGCCGTCACAGCTGACGACGACCGAGGCGGAGGCTAGAGGACGAGGATCCGGCGGCAATACTCACACCTCGGCACCTCGGCGCGCTTGACCCGATCGAGCTCCACGGCAGAGAGCTTCTCGTGGCACCCGCCGCAGACGCCGTCCACGAGCGCGGCGGCGCCCACGCCCTTCTTCTGCCGGCGGAGGTCCTCGTACAGCTCGAGCAGCTCCGGGTCGAACACCGGCGCGAGCCGTTCGCGTTCCTCGGCCTTCGCGCGAAGATCCGCGCCGATCTGTTCGAGCTCCGACGCGGCACTCCCCGCGAGCTCGTCGAGCGCGCCGCGGACCTCGGACGCGCTCGCGTCTTCCTCTTTCGCGCGCCGCTCGAGCTCCTCTCGCTGCTCGAGGATCTCCAGGAGCTCGTCCTCGCGCTCCGAGCGCCGCCGGCCGAGGTTCTGGATCTCGTGCTGCAGCGACTCGAGCTCCTTGGCGTTGGCAATGCTCCCGTCGTACAGGCGCTTCTCCTCCGCACCGGCCTTCTGGGTGAGCGACTCGATCTCGTGCTCCAGGCGTTGCTGGTCGCGCCCGAGGGCGTCGATCGAGAGCCTCGTCTCCCCCAGCTGGGCTTCGGCCGCGTCGGCGCGCGAGCGCGCCGACGCGACCTCGGCGCCGGACTCGAGGGCTCGCCGCCGCGCGGCGAGCCGATCGACGCCCGAGTCGAGCTCCTGGAGCTCCAGGAGGCGGTTGAGTCCGTGCATCGCGTGCGAAGGGTAGTCGATCGACCGAGATTGCCCGCGTGCCTCGGCCCGCGCCGCTCGTCTTCGGCGCCGTGAGCGCGATGCGGTGTCCCGTCCGGGCGCCGAACGCCGCCCGACGGGCCCGGTGGTCTTAGGGGAACTTGACGGTGCTGAATCCGCTGTTCGTGGCCTTCCCGAGCAGGCTCACCGCGGTCACGATGACCGCCGCGATCATCCCAACCATGATCGCGTACTCGACGGCCGTCGCGCCGCCCTGCTCCGACGCTCGGCGACGCAGGTCGGACCACCACACCTGCGCGCGAGCGCACAACTTCATGAGCACAGCATTCACCCCCTCCGAGGTCGGTCCGCTCAGGCCGCCCCCGTGCTGGGCGGCCCTCGCGTACCGTCTTACCGACATCATCGGTGGCCACAGGCACGATCTTGAGTCCTCGGAGGCACGAGTTCACGCTCCGTGGCCTACCCCTGGTGCTCGCCCCAGGACCCCCCATCCGCCCGATCGGGAACCGTGGGTATCCTCCGGCCGCGATGGCACGACCGGCCGACCTCGTGATCACCGGCGCCGACGTCTACACGGTGGACGCCGCTCGCCGATGGGCGCACGCCGTCGCGATCCGCGACGGACGCATCGTGGCGGTGGGCTCGGAGGGCGACGTGCGGGAGGCGGTCGGTGCGGCGGCCGACGTCCTGCACCTGCCCGGCCGCATGGTGGTACCCGGGTTCCAGGACGCGCACGTACACGCGCCGTTCGCCGGCCGCTACCTGCTGCACGTGGAGCTCCACGACCTCCCCGGCGTCGACGCCTATCGCGACGCCGTCGCGAGGTACGCGGCGGAGCACCCCGACGAGCCCGCGATCTTCGGCGGCGGGTGGGCGATGGAGCACTTTCCCGGCGGCACGCCCACCAAGGACCTGCTCGACGACGTCGTCTCCGACCGGCCGGTGTTGCTCGTGAACCGCGACATCCACGGCGCGTGGGCGAACTCGAAGGCGTTCGAGGTCGCCGGGGTCACGCGCGAGACGCCCGATCCGCCCGACGGTCGCTTCGAGCGCGACGGGCGAGGTGAGCCGAGCGGGACTATGCACGAGGGAGCCTTCATCGCCATGCAGGATCGCGTGATCCCGGCGCCGAGCCGGGAGGACTGGGAGCGCGCGATCCTCCTGGCACAGTCCTACCTGCACTCGCTCGGGATCACCGGTTGGCAGGACGCGTGGACGCTGCCGGAGACCCTTCGCGCGTACGTGGCGCTCGCGGATCGGTCCGAGCTCACGGCCCACGTCGTCGCGGCGCTCTGGTGGGACCGCGACCGCGGCGAGGAACAGATCGACGGGTTGCTCGAGCAGCGCGACTGGGGCACCGTCGGCAACGTGCGCGCCACGGCGGTGAAGATCATGACGGACGGGGTCGTGGAGAACTTCACGGCCGCGATGCTCGACCCGTACCTCGACGGTGACGGCCGCTCGACCGGGAACCGCGGACTGGCCTATCTCGAACACGACGTCCTCGCCTCCGCCGTCACGCACCTGGATCGGCTCGGGTTCCAGGTCCACATGCACGCGATCGGCGACAGGGCGGTGCGCAGCTCGCTCGACGCGTGCGAGGCGGCGATCCGCACGAACGGTCGGCGCGACGCTCGTCACCACATCGCCCACCTGCAGATCGTGCAGCCCGCCGACCTCCCGCGGTTTCGCGAGCTCGGCGTCGTCGCGAACGCCCAGCCGTTCTGGGCGCAGCGGGAGCCCCAGATGGACGAGCTCACGGTGCCGTTCCTCGGGCACGAGCGGGCGGCGCTGCAGTACCCGTTCGCGTCGCTGCTCAGCTCCGGCGCTTCGCTCGCGTTCGGGAGCGACTGGTCCGTCACCACGCCGAGCCCGCTCTTGGAGATCGAGGTGGCCGTGACGCGAGTGGGACCGTCGCACCGGTCGGCGCCGCCGTTCCTTCCGCACGAGCGGCTCTCGCTCGCCGACGCGATCGCCGCCTTCACGATGGGGTCGGCGCGCGTGCAGTTCAACGATCGCGACTGCGGCTCGATCGAGCCGGGAAAGGTCGCCGACCTCGCGGTCGTCGACCGCAACCTCTTTCGCGACGATCCGATCGGCGACGCGCGCGTGGAGCTCACCCTCGTCGACGGCCGCGTCGTGCACGACGGCTCCGTTGCCCAAGCCGGCGCGTGAGTCGATACTTTGCCGCATGGACCGAGAACTCACGCTCCGCTACTGGAAGGCCGTCGCCGATCTCCCGGCCGACCGCGCGCGAGCGCTCGTCGAGCTCGACGCGTGCTTCCGCCTTGGATCGGTTCCCCCACATCCGTCGGGACCGCTCGAGGGTCGGCTGCTCACCACCACGTTGGGGTACGGGCTCGATGCGATCGCGATGGGCCTCACGCGGCTGTGGATGCCTTGGAAGGGAAAGGCGTTCGAGCCGGAAGCGAAGGAGGGACGCAACCTCTTCTCCCCCGAGTTCCGTCGGGCGATGCGCGTCCTCTGGCCGGCGTACGAGGATCTGCGAGCCGAGGAGCCCGGCCGCCTTTCGACGTTTCGCTTCACGACTTGGGAGGGACCGGGCGCGATCCATCCCGACGTCCAAACATTCAAGATCGATTACGACCACGAAGGCAGCCCGGGATTCTTGATTCGACCGATCCTCGACGAGCTCACGCAGATCGAGCCCGGCTTGTGCCTGGGGCAGGCGCTCCTGCGGTGGCGGGGGGAGATGCGGAGGGTGGCCTGGTTCTCGCTCACCGACCCCCATCCCTGATAAGGTCCCCGACGAGGGCACGGATCGCGGTTTTGGCTACGAGCAGTCCCTCACAGCGGCCGTTGCCGGCCGCAGGCCCGACGGGCAGCCCCAAGGCCCCGACGGCGAAGGAAGGAGGGATCGCACGTGGCAACCGGAACCGTGAAGTGGTTCAGCTCTGAGAAGGGCTTCGGCTTCATCACTCCCGAGGACGGCAGCGCAGATGTGTTCGTGCACTTCAGCGCGATCCAGGGAGAGGGATACCGCAACCTCGATGAGGGGCAGCGGGTCGAGTACGACGTGACCCAGGGGCAGAAAGGCCCCCAGGCCGCGAACGTCAAGCCCGCCTGAGCTCGCGAGCGTGAGAAAGGGTCCGGCGAACGCCGGACCCTTTCCGTGTGCTCCGGGCGCCATGCGGCCGCGGCTATGCTCGCGGCCGCATGGCTTCCTCCCCCACCCGCCGGACCACGGTCGTGATCGTCGCGGCGGCCGCGGTCGCCGCGCTCTGCGTGCGACTCGGCTTCTGGCAGCTCTCGCGGCTCCACGAGCGGCAGGCGTTCGAACGAGCGGTCGCCGCCGGCCTCGCGAGCGATCCCAAGCCGATCGATGATGTGCTGCCCGCCGGCGCCGCGGCGGACGTCGACGCCGTGCGCTACCGGCGCGTCGTGGCGACCGGCACGTTCGACCCCGCGAACGAGGTCATCCTCTACGGACGGGGCCTCGGCGACCGCGAGGGTCACCACGTGCTCACGCCGCTCGTGCTCGGCGACGGCACCGCGGTGGTGGTCGATCGAGGGTGGGTGCCGTTCCGCGACGACGCCCCCCCTGTGGCCGAGGCCTCTCCCCCTGCCGGAGAGGTCACGGTGACCGGCATCCTGGTCCCGTCCGAGGGCGGGCTCCCCGGCGGCGGGGGCGGCCCCCCGGCCCGGCAACTCACGCACGCGGACCTCGCGCAGCTCGCGAGCCAGCTCCCGTATTCGATCGAGCCCCTCTGGCTGCTCCTGCAACGCGAGTCGCCGCCCGCGGGCGCTCTTCCCGAGCCCGCACCGTTCGCGATGCCGGAGGCGCCACCGCACCTTTCCTACGCGATCCAGTGGTTCGCGTTCGCCGTGATCGCGGTCGTGGGCGCCGCGATCCTCGTCCGTCGCGACCGGGCGCCGGCGCCGCCGAGCGAACCGCCGGAATAGCGACCAGGCCCCAGCCGTTCACGTTGCCGTGAGAAGGGAGACCCCATGCCTGCCGTGACCCCGCACGATCCACTCGTCTTGCCGCGCATCGAGTTGCGCGAGGGCTCGACGTCGCGGCCGGTGCTCGCCGTCGTCGACGCGCGCGTCGGCCTCGAGGGCGAGGGATTCACCGTTCGCCGGGCGTTCACCGACCTCGACCTGCGATACGCCGACCCGTTCCTCCTGTTGGATCACATGGGAGCGGTCGAGTATGCGCCGTACGAGGCGAAGGGTGCGCCCGATCATCCGCACCGCGGGTTCGAGACCGTCACGTACATGCTCGACGGCAAGATCCGCCACCGGGACTCGAACGGCGGCGGCGGCGTGATCACCGACGGCGCCACCCAATGGATGACCGCGGGGGCCGGGATCGTGCACTCGGAGATGCCCACCGAGGACCTCGTCGTCGCCGGGGGCCTCTTCCACGGAGTCCAGCTGTGGGTGAACTTGCCCGGCTCGCACAAGTGGAACCCGCCGCGCTATCAGGACATCCAGGCGTCGAGGCTGGGCTTGCTCGCCGGCGAGGACGCCGGGGCCGTCGTGCGCGTGATCGCCGGCGACGTCGGTGGGCACGACGGGCCCGGTTCGACCTTCACGCCGATCACCTACGCGCACGCGAGCATCTCGCCGGGTGCCGAGCTGCGCGTCCCATGGCGCAAGAGCTTCAACGCGCTCGTCTACGTGCTCGCCGGCCGGGGATCGATCGGGGCGGCCGAGCGCGCGCCGATCCGGGAGGGGCAGCTGGGGGTCTTCGGTCCGGACGGCGACCACGTGGAGGTGCGTGCGGACGCGACGCAGGATTCGAACGTGCCGGCCCTCGAGGTGCTGCTGCTCGGCGGACAGCCGATCCGCGAGCAGATCGCCTGGTATGGCCCGTTCGTGATGAACACCCGCGAGGAGATCATCCAGGCGATCGAGGACTACCAGGCCGGCCGGATGGGCTCGATCCCGGCCGAGCCGGCCTCCTAGCTCACCGGTCTCGGCCGGATCTCGACGTCGTCGCCCGCGACGCGGGTCTCGTACGCCGGCACCGGGTGCGTCGCGGGGCCTCGGCGCACGGCGCCGGTCGCGAGGTCGAACATGCTTCCGTGCGCGGGACAGGTCGCGATCGGCGTGCCGGTCCTCACGTCGATCGGGCCGCGATGCAACGGCGCGCCCTGGTGCGTGCAGGTGTTCGCGATCGCGAACACGTCCTCCGATCGCGCGTACACGAGCACCGCGCCCCAAGGGCTCTCGACCCGCACGGGCTTCCCGTCCGGCACCTCGTCGGCGCCGATCACCCTCGACCAGCCGTTCTCGTCGGCCACGCCGGCAGCCTAGCAACCGGCTCGCGCGCGGCGATCCGCGGGATCGCGCCGCGGATGGCCTCGGGCCGGTCGATCGCCGCGGCCGCCTCGAGGATCCCGCCGGCGGAGAAGTACGCCACGAGGCCGCCGTCGTCGCGCCGCACGCTGGTGGCGTCCCACGTGCCGTGGAACCCGGCGAACTGCAGCTCGTGGTCGTACTGATCGGACCAGAACCACGGGACCTCGTCGTAGGGGCGACCCGCTCCCAGCATGCTGCGGGCCGCCGCGCGTCCGTGCCGCCGCGCGTTCTGCCAGTGCTCGACGCGCATGCGCCGCCCGACCGAGGGATGCTGGAACCGCGCGACGTCGCCCGCCGCGAAGATGCCCTCGACGTTCGTGCGGGACAGCTCGTCCACGAGGATGCCGTCGTCGACCTCGATCGGGGTTTCCTCCGCGAGCTCGGTCGCGGGCTCGACGCCGAGCGCGAGCACCGCAAGGTCGCACGCGAGCCGCTCGCCGTTCGTCGTGAGGACCGCCTCGACGCGTCCCCTCCCTTCGATGGACTCGAGTCGATCGTTCGCAACGAGCCGCACGCCGTTCGACCGATGGATCTCGTCGAGCTCGCGGCCGACCTCGTCCCCGAAGATCCTCCCGAGGGGGAACGCCTCGCTCACGATCCCCGTCACCTCCAGGCCGAGCGACCGGAGCGACGCCGCGACCTCCGAGCCGATGAAGCTCATGCCGGCGACCACGGCGGAGCGGCCGGCAACGGCGTCTTCGCGAAGCCGGTCGCACTCGTCGACCGTGCGAAGGAGGTACACGCCGTCCGCGTCGGCGCCGGGGATCGGCGGGGTGCGGTTGCGACAGCCGGTCGCGAGCAGCAGCCGGTCGAACGGCAGCTCCTCTCCCTCCGCGAGTCGCACGATCCTTCGATCGACGTCGATCGCAACCGCTCGCGAACCGGTGCGAAGGTCGACGTCGTGGTCGGACCAGAATTCGGCGGGCCGAACGAGCAGCTCCTCGAAGGGGACCTCGCCGCGCAGATAGGACTTCGACAGCTCGGGACGCTCGTACGGCACGCGCGGCTCCTCGCCGATCAGCGCAAGCGCGCCCTCGAACCCGTCCTTGCGCAGGGTCACGGCGGCGGTCGCGCCCGCGAGGCTTGCGCCGACGACGACGATGCGTTGCGGGGCGGCGGGCACGGTCCTCAGACGTGCGTCGTGTCGGCCAATCGGCGCGCGAGCACCCGCAGCATCGCGACCGCGATCCTCGGCTCGGTCTCGAGCAGCCTCGCGAAATCCGCCCTCGCGATCGCGAGACAGCGCACCGGCGTCGTCGCCCGCACGCGCGCCGTCCTCGGGCCGCCCCCGAGCAGCGCCAGCTCCCCGAAGAACTCCCCCGGGCCGTACTCGACGATCCGACCCCCCGGGATGTCCACCTCGACGGCGCCCTCCTCGAGCACGAACATGCCCGCGCCCTCCATGCCGCGCTCGATGAGCACGTGGCCGGCACCGGCCTCGAACTCGCTACACACGCGCGTGATCATCGCGAGCGCGTCGTCGTCGAGCCCCGAGAACAGGGGGATCGCGCGCAGGGTTTCGATCGAGTCGCCCACCGGGCGAGAGCTATACCACGCGCCTGCTGCGGTGACCGCGGCGAGGTTCAGAACTCGAGGTCGGCGGCGCCGGACTCCGTGATCGCCGCCGTCGAGCAGGCGTTGCCGGCGCGATCGGTCGGCGTGGACGAAGGCGTCCACACGATCGATCCGTTCGCGGCGGCCGTCAGCAGCGTGCCGCCGCTCGGCGTGCCGAGCGTGACCGTGATCGTCGACCCCGCCATCGTCATCGTCGAGGCCGAGAACGTCACGGTGCTCGACACGTAGCTCGTGTTGCCGAGGTTCACCGTCCCGAACGGCAGCTTGGTGGTGTTGGCGGCGTTCCAGACCTGGATACGGTCGCCGCCGCTGTTGTTCACGAGGCGCACGGTGACGGTCGTGGACGCTCCGTTCCACCCCGAGAGGACCTTGCCGGGCTCGATCGGCTCCGAGAACGTGAACGTCGCCGTGTCGCCGACCTCGGCCCTGCCCGCGGTCGAACCGTTGTTCGCGGTCTGGACGTCCGTGACGGTGGGGGCCGTGTTGTCGACCGTGACCGTGAAGCCTCCCTGCGTGACCTGGTTGCCGGCGACGTCGGTCGCCGTGATCGTGAAGGCCTTCGCGCCCGCGGCGAGCGGGCTGCTCGCGGTCTTGGACCCGCTCCGGTAGTTGTAGGTCACCCCGTCGACGGTGAACGTCCCAGCCGAGAGCGTCACCGCCGTCTGACCGGTGGTGATCGCCGACACGTTCGCCGTGACGGTCTTCACGCCGCTCCCCGGCGCGGGATCCGTCACGTTCGCGTACACGTAGTAGGTGCCGCCCTGCTTCACGTAGCCGGCGGTCCCGCCCGCGGTCTTCGCCACGACGGCCGAGGAGACCGTCGGGGGAAGGAGGTCCACCCGGATGCTCGCGCTCGCCGTCGTGCCCAGGGATCCCACCGCGTACACGGAGTGCACGCCCGCCGGGATGCCGATCGGGAGCGTGACGCTCACCGTCGCCGAGCCCGAGGCCGGCACCGGGTCGGGCGTGATCGAGCCCACAAGCACCGTGCCGGTCGCGGGATCGTCCAACCGGTACGTGACGGTCTCACCGGTGATGTAGGCCTGGATCGACCCCGAGAGGATCTTCGGCAACGAGGTCACGTTCGTCGGCGGCGTGAGCGTGAGGGTGGGCCCGGCCACCGTGACCGGTGTGCTCACGGGACCCTCGACGCCGAGCCAGCCGAACTGCTTCGGCACGATCGCGTACCTCCAGGTGCCCGGCGGGACGGCCGCCTCCACGCACGTGAGAGCGTTGATCGTGCCCGAGCACGACGATCCCACCGCCTGCTCGATGGAGCCGCCGTCGTAGCGAACGACGCGGTAGCCGTTCACCGGGTCGCCGGGCAGGAGCTCGCTCGCGTTCCACGACACCGTGACGTTGCGCCCGGAGACGCTCGCGGTGGGCCGCTCGCCCGTCGGCATCACGGTCGCTCGCGACGAGCCGTCACCGGAGCCGTCGACGTTCCACGCGGCCCAGGCGACGCCGCCGCACAGCACGAGGCCGCCCGCGACGAGCACGATCGCCGAGAGGCGCCTCATGCGGGCCTCACCTTCGCGTGGAACGACAGCGGGAACGTCAAGCCCTGGCAGGCGTCGGGCGCCGACGCCGCCATCGTCGCCCGCAGCTTGACCTTCACGCGGCGGCCGGGACCGATGTGCACTGCCTTCTTCGAGTGCGTGACGACGAGGTTGCCTGCGTCGCATCCGGGGCCGGCGTCACCCACGGAAGCCGAAACCTGCTTCACGACGACCGAGACGGAGCCGGGGTTCCGCACCGTGGCCTTGATCGTTGCGACACGACCGGGGACCATCCCCGACACGTGGCCCGAGATCTTCACCGAGACGGCCGAGCTCGCGGTGGCAAGCCCCTCGCCACCCGTAGAGCCCAGCCGCGGAAGCCCGTCCGCGGCGAGCGCGATCGAGGCCGAGAGCACCAGCACGCCCGCCGCGATCCTCACCGCGGCCAGCGAGCCTCGGATCATCCGCATCCGTCCCGTCCCTTCGAACGCGAGAGGGGGGAGCGACCCCCCGCCATCTCGCCCTGGCCTTCCGTGTCCCTACGCGTCGCTCGCGCCGGAGAGCGCCACCGGGATCGTGAACACCGCGCCCTGGCAGCTGTCGTCCGAGGCGTTGCTCATGCTCACCGCGCCGGTGAGCGTGAAGGTCTGGGAGCCGCCCGCCGGCACGTCGAGGCTGAGGCCCGTCTGGTCGGTGTACGTCACGCCGGTCGATGCGTCGCAGGCGGGACCCGTGTCGGACGTGATCGCGCCGTCGCCGGTCACGGAGGTGACTTCGACCGGGTACGAGTTCGGATTGCTGATCGTGATCGTCACGTCTCCGGTCGCGCCCGGGTAGAGGGTCGCGGCCGTCGAGGCCGAGGCGTCGGCCGTCGAGAGCGCCTGCGCCGTGCCCGCCTTCGCGTAACCGTTGCCCGAGCCCGTCGCCGTCCAGGCCGCGAACGCCACACTCGCTGCGAGCATCGCGCCTACCATCACCGACCCCACCGTGAGCCGCTTCGTCAGCTTCCTTCCGAACCGCATCGCTTCCTCCTCGTGGTTCTCGCCCCTTGGGGCCTTTGACCAGCACATCTGTGTGCGATGTCGGCGAACCACGGTCGGGATTGAGCGGTTCTGGCCTTGTTTGATCGAATTTCCCCTGTTCCGGGTAGGGGGTCGTTCCCGATGATGGGAAGAGCCCGCGCCGGCGCGATCGCCGGCGCGGCCTCCCTCCTAGGCGCCGGCCGAGAACGCCAGGTCGGCCACGTCGACGACGCCGGAGAAGGTCCTCGAGAACTCGAGCTCCACCGCCACCAGATCGGTCAGGTCCACGCCCGTGAACGCATCGAGCGGGAAGCGCACCTGGTTCAGCAAGAAGTGGCCGGCGCCGTTGTTCGTGATCATGTCGACGAGAGCCTCGCTCCCGACGTCGGACGCGAGCACCTCCGAACGGTTCCCGGATCCGTCCTCGAGCACCACCACGAGGTCCTGGTTCTGGATGCCGGCGTTCGCGTAAGCGTACCCCGGGTTCGGCGCGGCACGGAACTGGAACGCGTCGAACGAGGACACGTCGCTCGAGGGGAACTCGAACCGGATCGTCGCGTCGTCCTCGTCCCAGCCGATCACGCCCTGACCGAGCCCGGGTGACCCCGGCCCGAAGAAGCCTCCGCCTCCCAGGTGCACGTCGTAGGAGAAGAGGTAGTCGCCGGGAACGCACGGGACCACCCACGTGTCCTGACACCAACCGAACGTGAGGGCGTCGGTTGCCTGCACCACGACGCCGTTCTCGCCCGTGCCGAGATCGCCCGGATCGGTGAAGCGATCGATGTCCAGGCGCCTGCCCGGCAAGTCGGGGGCGAGATAGCTCACCAGGGTCTGCGCCACGAGGTTCTCTGGCGTCGACTCACCGGTCCACATCGGATCGATTGACGTGTCGTTCGCGAGATAGCGCCGGAAGAAGCCGACGATGTAGGCCTTGCCGGCGTGCCGCTCTTCGGCCGCGTTGAGCCTGTCGTTGCACCCGCTCCACTTCCCGTCGTCGAACCCACCCGGGTAGCCGCGATGCGGGGTCCACACCGTGTTGAAGAAGTTGTGGTTCGCACCGAACACCGTGACCGTGTGCTTCGGCGTGGCGTCGCCCGGGACCAGGTAGCGAGAGTCGTCGTAGAAGTGGATGCCCTGCAGGTCGTACACGTCGCCGTCGCAGTACGGCAGCATGACCGTGAACGGCACGTCGTTGATCGTCGTCGCCGTGAAGTCGACCGGCGCGAGCGCGAGCACCGCGTCGATCCCGTACGGCGACGCCCGCTCCTCGTCCACGACCTTGTTCCACACGACGCCCTCGCCGCCGCGCGAGTGCCCCATCGTGCCGATTCGCGACATGTCGATCGCACCGACGAACGTGGCGCCGAACGGGTCGCCGCCGATCGTGTTCCAGTCGTTCCAGAGGTCGAGGTGCTTCTCGAGCACCTCGCCGCGCTGGCGCATGCCCGTGTCGAAGACGTTGTTGCCGAGCACGTTCACGCCGTTCGCGCTGATCGACACGACGACGAAGCCCCAGCTCGCGAGCTTCCTCGCGATGTAGTCGTAGCCGGCGTAGTTCGGCAGCGCCTTCCACCCTTGCTTGCAGGGCCACCGGTAATCGACGTGGTTGCCCTTGTAGCAGCTCCAGTGGTTCCCGTGCATGAACACCACGAGCGGGAACGGCCCCGCGGAGAGGTCGGTCGGGTAATGCACGTCGCCGGCGAGCTCGACCTTCGCGCCGATCTCCGACGGTTGGAAGGCCTTGTCGCCCAGGTCGTACTCGGCGCGCGTGACCTCGTACGGCCCGACGGTCGAGGGATCCGGGATCGTGCTCGTCGCCAACGCATCTGGGGTCGCGATCGAGCCCCGGTTCGGCACGGCGGCATTGCCGTAGCGCGCGGAGAGGTCGGCGCTCAGCACCGCGGCATTCGTCGTGACGGCCGAGATCGACCGGCCGCTTGTCGACGGCACGCCCACCGCGATGGCCGCGCCGCCTGCCACGACCTCGTACCGGAGCGCTCGGGGCGGGAACGATCCCTTGATCGTGACCCTGAAGACGGTCGGCGGCACCTCGTCCGACTGCAGCTCGACCGGGACGCGCACGCGCTCGACGGTCACGTTGCCCGTGTGGCGCGCGAGCACTCCCGTCGCACGGAGGGTCGCCTCGACCACCTCAGCGGGGAGGGTCCGCTTCGCGACCTGCTTGGACTGGGTCGCCTGCGACGAGCCGCCCGGTCCCGCGAGCCCCTGCACGGTGCCCAGCGGCGCCGCGATCAGGACGATCGCGACGAACAACCCGATCCTTCGAACGAGCGATGCGCGGGTGAGCTTCATGGCCCCATCCTCTCCGAGCGCGCCGAGGCTCCGGCCTGCCGGCCGGTGCCTCAGTGTGACCCCGAACCGGGGCCGGCGGTTCCCCATTCGGAGAGAAAGTGTGGGCGGCCGCTAGCCGCGGATCGACGCCACGACCGAGGTGAAGTCGTCGCCGCCGTTGCCGGCTTCGATCACGGCCGCGTACCGCTCGGCAGCGGCGGCGGGCACGGTGAGCTCCACGCCGGTCCGGCGTGCTTCCTCGATGACGAGTTCGAGGTCCTTCCTCGCGAGCGCCGCGCCGAAGTGCGTCTCGTCCACCGGCGTCGTGATCCTTCCGCGCCACCGCTGCACGAGCGAGGCGAGCGGCCCGGCGCCGATCCCGTCGAGCACGATCTCGGGATCCATGCCGAGACGATCGGTGAGCGAGAGCACCTCTCCGAGCCCGACGAGCGCCGAGATTCCCGCGGCGTTCGCCGCGATCTTCAACGTCGCGCCCGAGCCCGGCGGACCCGCGCGAACGATCGAGCCGAGCACGCCGAGCAGCTCCTCCTGCCGGTCGATCACGTCCGGGTCGCCGCCGGCGAGGATCGTGAGCGTGCCGCCCTCCGCGTGCGGGACGCTCCCGAGCACCGGCGC
>DATBIS010000020.1:0-12076 GCA_036556805.1 Actinomycetota bacterium
GCGGGAACACGTTCGTCCTCAAGCCGTCCGAGAAGGACCCCTCGGCCTCGATGTACGTGGCCGAGCTGCTCCAGGAGGCCGGCGTCCCGGACGGCGTCTTCAACGTCGTGCACGGCGACAAGGTCGCGGTCGACGCGATCCTCGAGCATCCCGGCATCGCGGCCGTCTCGTTCGTCGGCTCGACGCCGATCGCGAAGTACGTCTACGAGCCCGCGACCGCGCACGACAAGCGCTGCCAGGCGCTCGGCGGCGCGAAGAACCACATGGTCGTGCTGCCCGACGCCGACATCGACATGGCCGCGGATGCCGCGGTCTCGGCCGCGTCCGGCTCGGCCGGCGAGCGCTGCATGGCGATCTCGATGGTCGTCGCGGTCGGCGACGTCGCCGACCCGCTCGTCGAGGCGATCAAGCAGCGCATCCCGAACGTGAAGGTCGGCGACGGCATGGACTCGTCGTCCGAGATGGGCCCGCTGATCACGCGCGAGCACCGCGACAAGGTCGCGTCGTACATCGGCCGCGACGGCGGCGCGAAGGTCGTGGCCGACGGCCGCGAGTCGTGTCCGGACAACGGCGGCTTCTTCCTCGGGCCGACGCTCATCGACGAGCTCGAGCCCGACATGGACGCGTATCGCGACGAGATCTTCGGCCCGGTGCTCGGCGTCACGCGCGTCGGCACCTACGACGAGGCGCTCGACCTCGTGAACGAGAACCCGTACGGCAACGGCACCGCGATCTTCACGCGCGACGGCGGCGTCGCCCGCCAGTTCCAGTTCGACGTGCAGGTCGGCATGGTCGGCGTGAACGTGCCGATCCCGGTGCCGGTCGCGTACTACTCGTTCGGCGGGTGGAAGGGATCGCTCTTCGGCGACACACATATGTACGGACCCGAGGGCGTGAGCTTCTACACGCGCGGGAAGGTGGTCACGTCGCGCTGGCCCGATCCGGCCACGTCGAGCGTCGACCTCGGCTTCCCTCGCACGCGGTGACCGTCCGCGAGGACCTCGCCGCGCGCGAGGCGGCGGCCTGGGACGAATTGCAGGCCCGGCTCGACGCCGGGAAGGTGGCCTTCGATTGGTCGGTGGCCGCGACCGCCGCGCACATCGCGTGGTGGACCGACCGCACGGCCTCGATCCTCGAGGCCATCGACCGCGGCGCGCGGGACGAGATCCAGCAGGTCGAGGTCGACGAGGTGAACGAGCGCCTGATGCCGGAGTGGGAGGCCACGCCGGTCGATCGCGCACGCTCCGACCTCGAACGCGCTCGCGCGCGGATCGTGGCCGCCTGGCAGGGCATGCGAAAGATCGACCGCGGCGTCGCCGGCCGCTTCGCGAGCGACTCGTTCGAGCACTACGAGGAGCACACCGCATGACGATGGACCGGGACGAGCTGCTGGCACGGGAGGAGCGAGCCTGGGACGCGTTCTGGGCCGAGGTCGCGGGCGTGCCGGAGGAGCGCCGTTCGGCGGGGGACGTCGTTCCCGGCTGGTCGGTGCACGACCTCGTGTGGCACTGCGCCGCGTGGGCGGACTTTGCCGGCGAACACTTCGAGTCGCTCGAACCGGGGCCGTTCGTCGACCCCTTCGACGCCCACGACGATGCCGATTGGGACGGCGTGAACGACGACATCGCGACGGCGTCGAAGGCCATGTCGTGGGACGAGGTCGTCGAGGGAACCCAGCGCGCGCGCGTGCGAGCGCGAGCGGCCCTGACCGCGCTCCCCGACGTGTCCGATGCGGCCGCCGCATGGTTCGGCGAGGAGACGTTCGTGCACTACGACGAGCACGCGCTGCACGTTCGCGCGTTCCTCGACGGCTGAGCTCGTTACCGCGTCGAAACCCGCCCGGATTATCCTGGTCGCTCACCCGCCCGTTGGAGGAACGTTCGTCATGAGCCGAACCGAGCAGATCAACATCCGCGACGACTCGAGGGACTGGCGGCCGCGCGCCACGCTCGGTCGCGACGACTACGCCAGTGCGGAGGTCTACGACCAGGAACGCGAACGCATCTGGTGGGGCGATTGGGTGTGCGTGGGTCGCACCGAGGAGGTCGCGAACCCCGGCGACTACGTCGTGCGCGATGTGGCCGGCGAGTCGGTGTTCGTCACGCGCAACCTGCAGGGCGAGCTTCGCTCGTTCTACAACGTGTGCAGCCATCGGGGCACGAAGTTCCTCGACGAGCCGGGCGGCAGCGCGCGCAAGGCGTTCGTGTGCCCGTACCACGCCTGGACCTTCGACCTGAATGGGCAGCTCGTGGGCTCGCCGAACGTGAAGGAGGACGAGCGGTTCGACCGCGCCGACCACCCGCTCTACGGCATCGAGGTCGACACCTACGCGGGCTTCATCTTCCTCAACATGGCCGAACGGCCACGACCGCTGCTCGAGGCGCTCACCGACGGCGCCGAGTCGATCACGAACTTCGACCGCTACAAGATGGAGGAGCTCAAGGTCGGCGTCCGGATCACCTACGAAGTGGCCGCGAACTGGAAGATCGTCGTCGAGAACTACAACGAGTGCCTGCACTGCCCGCAGATCCACCCCGAGCTCGTGCAGGTCGTGCCGCTCTTCCGGTTCGGGGAGGTGTGGGACGAGGAGACGCGCGACGACGGCAACTGGATGGTGGAAGGCGCGACGAGCTTCACCGCGGACGGCACATCCGAGCTGCCGAAGCTCCCGGGGCTCGCGCCGGAGGACTACCGGATGTACTACGGCAGCTACGAGTTCCCGAACCTCTTGCTGAACCTCCACCCCGACTGCGGCATGTACTACCTCCTGTATCCGAAGGGCCCGAGCCACACGACGGTCGTGAGCGAGTTCCTCTTCCGGCCGGAGACGATCGAAGGCCCGAACTTCAGGCCGCAGCCGGTCGTGGAGTTCTGGGACCTCATCTCCAAGCAGGACTGGGAGGTGTGCGCGCGCGCCCAACTGGGCGTGTCGTCGCGCGCCTTCACCCGCGGCGTGTACCCGAGACAGGACCGGTTCCTGTACTGGTTCAACGAGGAGTGGCGCGTGAAGATGGGCCGCCGGCCGCTCGGTTAGGTTCAACGCGGCGCGACGACGGCCCGCTCGATCTCCTCACGGGTGGGCATGCCTTCGCGCGCGCCGGGCTTCGTCACCGAAAGACCGGCGGCCACGACCGCGCGCTCGACGCATTCGCGGAGCGGGCGGCCCTCGAGCAGCGCCGCGGCGAGGACGCCATTGAAGCAGTCACCGGCGCCGGTCGCGTCGACCGCGTCGACGTCCACGCCGGGAACGTCCTCGATCGTGGCGCCCGCGTGGATCCGGGCGCCGTCGGCGCCGCGCGTCTCGATCACGACGACGCCGTCGGGCACGTCGCCGAGTGCGGCGAGCTCGGTTTCGTTCGGCGTGACGTAGGTCGCGAGCGTCAGCAGCTCCCGCGCCGCCGCCGACGCGGGCGCCGGGTTCAGGACGAACGGCAGGCCGCGGTCCCGACACCACTCGCCGGCGGCGCGCACGGACACGAGCGGAACCTCCAGGCTCGCGAGGACCGCGGCAGGGTCGACGCGTTCGAGCGAGCTCATGACGAGGTCGCTCGTGAGGCGGTCGTTCGCACCGGGCGCGACCGTGATGAGGTTCTCTCCGTCGCGGTCGACCACGATGAGCGCGATACCGGTGGGCGCGTCATCGACGACGCCCACGCCGCTCGTGTCGATGGACTCCACGCGCAGGGCCTCGAGCGCGGCGCGGCTCAGGTCTTCGTCGTTGCCGACGGCGGCGACGAGCGCGACCTCCCCCGCGTCGTTCCCCAGCGCGCGCGCGGCGGCCACCGCCTGGTTGCCGCCCTTCCCGCCGTGATGCCGTGCGAAGGTCCCCCCGATCACGGTCTCGCCCGGACCCGGGAGATGATCGGTGGTCACGACGAGGTCGACGTTCACCGCGCCGATCACGACGAGCGCGCGGGTCACCGCTGGGCCTCGACGAGCGCCCGGAGGCGCCCGACGAATCGTTCACTGAAGGCACGTTCGTCGATGTCGAGCGCCACGCGCGCGTTGTCGTCGACCTCCCATCCCACGGGCCAGGGGCTCCGTCGGAGCCCGAGCAGGTCGGCGACCGTCTCGCCGACCGTCCACCGACCGTCGGTTTCCACCTCCACGCGCGTCGTCTGCAGGGTGACCAGCGTGGGGTCGATCGCGGCCGCCACCGCGAGGGGGTCGTGCATGCACGCGCCGTCGAGGCCGCGCGTCGACGCGTAGAAGTCCATGTAGAACGGCACCGCGTCGCGGAGGAACGCGGCGACGGGCGCGCCGGGCGCGGGCTCGAGGATTGCTCCGAGGTCGTCGCGGCGAAGCACCGCGCGCTCGGTGACGTCGAGCCCGACGCAGAGCGGAAGCTTCGGCTCGGCCGCTCCGGCGAACCCGCGGAACACCGCCTGGGCGGCGTCGGGGTCCATCCAGATGTTCGCCTCGGCCGCCGGCGTCGTGTTCCCCGCGCGCGCGAAGGCGCCTCCCATGATCGCGAAGCCCCCGAGCAAGTTCGGGAGGTCGGGTTCGGCCGCGACCGCGATCGCGACGTTGGTGAGCGGTCCCGTCGCGACGAGCTGGACCTCACCTGGCCGCGAGCGCGCGGTCGCGACGATGAGCTCCGCGGCCGAGCGTTCCGACGGCGCGCGCGCGGGCGTCGGCGGCGTGACGAGCCCGACGCCCTCCGGTCCGTGCACGACGGGGAACGGCTCGTGGTCGCGCACCAGCGGCTTCGCCGCGCCCTCGGCGACCTCGACGTCGCCGCGACCCGCGACCTCGAGCACGTGCAGGGTGTTGCGGACCGCCTGCGCGACCGTGACGTTCCCCATCACGCACGTGGCGCCGATGAGCTCGACCTCGGGGGACGCGCACGCGTAGAGGAGCGCCAGCGCGTCGTCCACGCCGGTGTCGACGTCGAGGATCAACGGCGTCGGGCCCACGGCCCGAAGGCTACCCGAGCCGGCGAACGTCTCCCGGGGTATCGTCGCCTCGTGGAGACCACGGCGGGCGACGACTTCATGCTGTTCGCCGGCTCCGGGAGTCTCGAGCTCGGTCGAAACGTCGCCGCCTACCTCGATCACCGGCTCGCCGATGGCGAGACGATCCGATTCTCCGAGGGGAACCTCTTCGTGCGTGTCTTGGAGAACGTTCGAGGCAGAGACACCTTCGTGATCCAGGGGACGAGCCTCCCCGCGAACGACAACTTCATGGAGCTGCTGTTCTGGATCGACGCGATCAAGCGCGCCAGCGCGACCTCGGTGACGGCCGTGATCCCCTACTTCAGCTACGCGAAGGGCGACAAGAAGGACGAGCCGCGCGTGTCGATCCGCGCCCGCGTCTGCGCGGATGCGATCGAGGCGGCGGGAGCCGACCGCGTGGTCACCATGGACCTGCACGCCCCGCAGGTTCAGGGGTTCTTCAAGATCCCGCTCGACGACCTGTACGCGGTGCCGGTGTTGTGCGACGTGATCCGGTCGAGGGCCCTGCCGAACCTGGTCGTCGTCGCGCCGGACGCGGGGTTCGTGAAGAAGGCGAGGCTCTATGCCGAGCGACTCGCTGCGCCCCTCGCCATCGCGGACAAGCGCCGCGTCGATCACACCGAGCGCGCGGAGGTGCTGGCGTTGATCGGCGACGTCGCCGGGTGCACGGCGCTGATCGTCGACGACTTCACGATCTCGGCCGGCACCCTCATCGAGGCGGCGCGGTTGCTGCTCGAGCGGGGGGCGAGCGCCGTCGTCGCGGCCGTCACGCACAACCTTCTCCTCGAGGAGGCGGTGGCACGTTTGGATGCGAGCGACATCCAGCTCCTGTTGACGACCGACACGATCGAGCATCCTCTCGCGGGTCTGTCGAAGAAGACCGAGGTCGTCTCGGTCGCTCCGCTGTTCGGTGAGGCGATTCGCCGGATCTCCCGGCGCGAGAGCATCAGCGTGCTGTTTCAGTAGCGCGGAGCTACGCGGGGGCCGGCTCCATCGCGAACCCGATCAGCTTCGCGGCGACCTCCATGCAGACGCGCTGCATCCGCACGGCCGAAAGCGTGCTGTCGTTCATGAGGACCTGCACCGCGAGGCCGTCGATCAAGGCGCCCAGCTCGAGGCCGAGCTCGTCCGCGTCGTCGCCCTCGGGGAACTCGCCGGTGGAACGCCCGTGGCGGATCACGTCGGCGATCGACTGGCGCCAGCGCCGGTCGAGCACCTCCCGCTCCTTCGCCATCGACGGATCGCGCAGCGCGAGCACCCAGATCTCGATCCAGAGCGCCCACTCGTCGAGCCGCTCGAACTCGGCGAGGAGACCGGGCACCGAGAGCTCGACCAGCCGCTCGAGCTGCTTGCGCGCCGACTGCATGCGGCGGAGCTCACGCGAGAGGCGAAGGTAGAACTGGTCGTTCGCGAACGTGAGCGCCTCGACCAGCAGGCGGTCCTTCGATTCGAAGTAGTACAGGATCAGGCCGGGGGAGACCCCGCATTGCTCCGCGATGTCGGAGATCCGCGTGTCGGCGAGCCCGCGGTCCGTGATGACGCGCGCCGCGGCCTCCAGGATCTCCTGGTGCCGGTCCTTCGTCGCCTGCCGGTTCCTCGCCATCCGGACTCCTGAACGCCGTGCAGTCCCGCGGGCCGTTCGGCGCCTTTCTTGTTTGAACGGCCAGCCAACTCTACCCCCTTGAGCAGCACTGTCAATCGCGACGGCCCCGTCGGCGGAGTTGACTGGCCGTTCAGATTCGAGAGATGATACGCGGCGACGAGGGCCGACCCGGGCCGGCGGGAGGACACGAGATGGCGAACACCTACGACGCGATCATCATCGGCGGCGGCCACAACGGCCTCACGGCGGGCGCGTACTTCGCGAGGGCGGGCGCGCGCGCCGTGGTGCTCGAGGCGCGCGGCAAGACCGGCGGAGCGGCGGACACGAGCGCGCCGTTCCCCGACCACCCCGACATCAACGTGACGACCTACTCGTACGTGATGTCGCTGATGCCGCCCACGATCATCCGCGAGCTGGACCTCAAGCGGCACGGGTACGACGTCACGCCGTTCGGCCCGTACTTCCAGGCATTCCCGGACGGGCGCGCGATCACGGTGTACGCCGACGACGCGCGCAAGAGCTACGACTCGATCGCGCAGTTCTCGAAGAAGGACGCGGACGCGCTCGAGGAATGGGAGGCGTGGCTGCAGGGCGTCGCCGACATCCTCGGGCCGCTGCTCCTGCGCGTTCCCCCGAAGCTCGGCTCGATGGCGCTCGGCGACCTCCTCGAGAGCGCGAAGACCGCGTGGAAGGCCCGCCGGCTCGGCGTACGCGGCGTGGCCGACGTGACGCGCCTCTTCTCGATGAGCGTGACGGACCTGTTGAACGACTGGTTCGAATCCGACGCCATCAAGGGCATGCTCGCCGTGAACGGAGTGATCGGCACCTGGGCGGGCCCCGATGAGCCCGGCACCGCCTACGTGATGCTGCACCATTCGATCGGCGACGTGGGCGACGGCCACCTTGGGTCGTGGGGCTACCAGCAGGGCGGCATGGGCGCCGTGTCCGACTCGATCCGGCGTTCGGCGGAGTCGTTCGGCTGCGAGATCCGCACGAACGCGAAGGTGAAGCGAATCCTCGTGCAACAGGGCCGGTTCGTCGGCGTCGCGCTGGAGGACGGCACGGAGCTCCGCGCGCCGGTGGGCGTCACGTGCGTGCACCCGAAGATCGCGTTCCTCGAGATGCTCGACCGCCACGAGCTCCCCGAGATGTTCGTGCAGGACATCGAGCGCTGGAAGACGCGGTCGGGCGTCGTGAAGATCAACGTGGCGCTGTCGGAGCTGCCGGACTTCATCGCGCAGCCGGGCAAGGAGCTGCAGCCGCACCACACCGGGTCGGTCGAGCTCTGCTTCTCGACGGACTACGCGGAGCGCGCCTTCCAGGACGCGCACATGGACCGCAAGGCGGCGAGCGCGCCGTTCGTCGACGGCGTGATCCCCACCACGCTCGACAAGAAGCTCGCGCCCGAAGGCGTGCACATCTTCTCGATGTTCAGCCAATGGGTTCCCGACGACTGGAACCTCGAGCCGCATCGCGACGAGCTCGAGGCCTACGCCGACCGGGCGATCGACCGCTACACGGAGCTCGCGCCGAACTTCAAGGCCTCGGTGATCGGGCGACAGGTGATCGGCCCGTACGACATGGAGCAGGAGCTCGGCCTGATCGGCGGCAACATCTTCCACGGCGAGCTCTCGGTGGATCAGCTGTTCCACATGCGTCCGGCCCCGGGCTTCGCCGACTATCGCACGCCGGTCCGCGGGCTGTACCACGGCTCGTCGGCCACGCATGCGGGCGGCGGCGTGAACGGGATCCCGGGCTGGCAGGCCTTCAACATGGCGAAGAAGGACCGCGCCGTCTCGAAGAAGACCTAGGTTGGACCCGGCGGCCGCGGCGGCTCGCGACCGGTCTCCGCTCGAGCGGATGCTCGAGGCCAGGTCGGTGGCGGTCGTCGGCGCGTCGGTGAAGACGGGAACGCTCGGCGCGCAGATGATGGCCGAGCTCCGCCGCGGCGGTTACGACGGGGCGACCTATCCCGTGAACCCCGGGTACGACGAGGTCGACGGGCACCGGTGCTTCGCCTCGATCACCGACGTGCCGGAGCCGGTCGACCTCGCGATCCTCGGCGTGGCGAACCATCGGATCGAGGAGGCGCTTCGCGAGGCGGCGGAGGCGGGCGCCGCGAGCGCGGTCACGTTCTCGAGCCTGTACGAGGAGGAACCGCCGATCCAGGGATCCCCCTCGCTCGCGGAACGGGTCGCGAACATCGCGCGCGAGCACGGCATGGCGTTCTGCGGCGGAAACGGGATGGGGTTCCTCAACGTCGAGGCCCGCCTCCGCGCGACGGGGTTCCCCACGCCCGACGACCTGCGCGCCGGGCCGGTGGCCTTCCTGTCGCACTCCGGTTCGGCGTTCGCGGCGTTCGCCTTCAACGACCGGCGGATCGGGTTCAACGTCGTCGTGTCGAGCGGCCAGGAGATCGTGACGACGATGGCCGAGTACATGGAGTACGCGCTCGACCTCCCCACCACGCGTGTGCTCGCGCTGCTCCTCGAGACGGTGCGCGCGCCCGAGCGTTTCGTGGCCGCGCTGCGGATCGCGCAGGAGCGCGGCGTCTCGGTCGTAGCCCTCAAGGTGGGGCGCACCGAGCGGGCGAAGTCGATGGTCGTCGCGCATTCGGGGGCGCTCGCCGGCGAGCACGGCGCGTACGAGGCGCTGTTCGACGCGTTCGGCGTCCACGAGGTCGAGACGCTCGACGAGATGGCCGACGCGATGGAGCTGTTCTCGAGCCCGCGACGCGCGACGGCCGGCGTCGGCATCGCGAGCGTCCACGACTCCGGCGGCGAGCGGGCGCTGTTCGCCGACCTCGCCGACGACCTCGGCGTCCCGTTCGCGCGTATCTCCGACGCGACGAGAGGTGCCCTGCAGGCGACCCTCGACCCGGGCCTGCAGGCGGAGAATCCGCTCGATGCGTGGGGAACCGGCATCGACGCCGACCGCATCTTCCGCGAGTCCCTGCAGCTGTTGCACGACGACGACGACACCGCGGCGCTCGCGCTCGTCGTGGACCTCACGCGGCAGGGCGAGCCGTACGACGAGGGCTACCTGCGGATCGCGCTCGACGTGTTCGGTTCAACCTCGAAGCCCTTCTGCGTGCTGTCCAACCTCTCGAGCGCGGTGGCGGCCGGGGAGGCCGCGCTGCTGCGCGACGCGGCCATCCCGGTCCTCGAGGGCACGCGTAGCGGGCTGCGCGCGCTCGGCTTCCTCGTCGCCGAGCGGGCGCGTTCGGAGCGCCCACCGATCGAGGCGCACGTTCCGACCCCTGACGACCTGCGGGAGCGATGGTGCGGGACGCTCGCTGCCGGACCCATCGGCGAGGCGACCGCACTCGAGCTGCTGCGCGACTACGGCATCCCGGCCGTCGAGGCCGTTCCGGCGTCGTCGCTCGAGGAGGCGGCGGCCGCCGCCTCCCGCCTCGGGTTCCCGGTCGCGGTGAAGACCGCGACCGGGATCGCGCACAAGACCGAAGCGGGCGGGGTGAAGCTGGGTATCGCGAGCGATTCCGAGCTCGCCGGCGCCTACGCCGACCTCGCGAAGCGACTCGGGCCGGACGTCACGGTCGCTCCCATGGCGCCGGCCGGCGTCGAGGTCGCGCTCGGCATCGTGCGCGACCCGCAGTTCGGCCCCCTCGTGCTCGTCGCGGCGGGGGGCGTCTTCGTCGAGGTCCTGCACGACCGGGTCCTCGCGATGCCGCCGCTCGACGAGGCTCGGGCACGGGTCCTGATCGGCCGGCTCGCGGTGGCGCCCCTGCTCGAGGGCGCGAGGGGACGTCCTCCCGCCGACCTGGGGTCGCTCGCGCGCGCGCTCGCGAGGCTGTCGGCGTTGGCAGCGGACCTCGGCGACGTCGTCGACGCCGTCGACGTCAACCCCCTGATCGTGTCGGCGGATGGGTGCGTGGCGGTGGACGCGCTGGTGATCCCGCGAGCCGCTACGGGATGAAGTCCTGCGGCACCGTGCCGGCCGGCCAGTGCGGGTAGCTGGGGTCCGGGTTCTCGAACGGGCTCTCGAGGTACGTGGCCGCCTTCGACGTCGGCACGACCGGCGACCGAGGCCCGTTCGAGAAGTCGAACAGGTGCTCCATGTTGTGGGTCTTGCGGATGCGCGGCGTGAGCGGGTCGAGCCCCCAGTTGTCGGAGATGAACCGAAGCGGGGTCGAGAACTCGCCGATCTCGTCGTCGACGATCCCGCGAACCGTGTACGGCGAGATGGTGAGCAGCGGGACGCGGAACCCGAGGCCGATGTCATCGATCTTCGGCGGCGGCACCGGATCGTAGAACCCTCCCCACTCGTCCCACGTGACGAAGATCGCGGTGTGCTCCCACAGGTCGCCTCGCATGATCTCGCCCACGATGTCCGTCACCCAGTTGTGCGCCCACGCGGAGCTGTACGGCGGGTGATCCGAGAGCTGGAACCGCGGCGTGATCCACGTGACGGCGGGCAGCGAGCCCGCGCGGATGTCGCGAAGGAGGCGGTCGACGGGCCGCACGTGCGCGTTCCAATACGCCGAGTCGTGAAACACGTCGTGGACGCCGTTGTACGCGCTCCAGAAGTATCCGGGCTGGCCCGGCATCGCCGAGTAGAACGCCCAGCTCACGTTCGCCTCGTCGAGCTGCTCGCCGACGGTCTTGAACGTGAAACAGGTGTCGTGCTTCGTGAGGTTCCCCTGCTCGTCCTTCACGAACACGAAGACGTCCTCGCCCACGGCGTCGCAGCCCCAGCTCTTGAACGTCGAGCCGTCGTCGAGCTTCCTCGTGTCGATGTTCTCGGGATTGTCGATGACGCCGCCGGACTGCCCGGCGATGAAATAGAAGTGGTTCGGGTAGGAGGGGCCCGCCGCGGAGGAGAAGAAGTGGTCCGAGATCGCGTACTCCTTCGCCCACAGCCAGTAGTTCGGTAGCTGGTGTTCGTCGTGGATCGTGTACGCCCACGGGTCGCCGAACATCCCGAACGCGAACCCGTCCTGCGCGCCGCCCGCGAAGTCGTTGAGGTGCGCCGCGAGGTCGTGTGGCAGGTCGCCCGGCAGGTACTCGGGGCATCGCCGAAGCCGCACCTCCTTCCCCAGCTTCATGCCCGTCGGTGTGCCCACGACGCCGGGGAAGGCGCCGAACACGTTGTTGAAGCTGCGGTTCTCGAGCATGACGTACACCACGCGCTTGATCGGCCAGCGCGTGTCGATCGCGGTGGACGTGTCCGACACGCTGGGCACCACGCGGCCGCCGTGCGTGCACGAGAAGAGGACTCCACCGGCGATCGCCATCGCCGACCGCTGCAGGAAGTCGCGCCGCGTCCAGGGGAGGGGATGGTCGGGATCGTCGGCGGGGTGGCGCACGTGCGGGGGATCGGACATCGGGGGTCAGTTCTACCATCCGCCGCTCGGTATGCTCCGTCGGTCCCCGATCCGGAGTCATGACGATTGCGTAGAGGCGTGCTCGCGGTGGCCGCGCTTGCCGCGCTGCTGCTCGGAGCGTGCGACACGTCGGGATCCACGGCCGCCTCGCCGGGGAGCGAGTCGGGGGGGGGG
>DATBIS010000021.1:0-6322 GCA_036556805.1 Actinomycetota bacterium
GTTGTCCGATCGATCCCAGACGCCGGACCTCGAGATGCGCGCCGACGACCTTCGCGCGGTGCTCGACGCCGCGGGATCGAAGCGGGCCGTCCTGTTCGGAGAGTCGGAGGGTGGAGCGCTCGCGGCGTTCTTCGCCGCGACCCACCCAGAACGCGTGCAAGCCCTCGTCCTCTACGGGACGCGTGCTCGATATTCCTGGGCACCGGATTACCCGGCGGGAATGACTGCCGAAACGTTCGCCGCGGAGCGGAGGGATTTCGTCGACAAGTGGGGGACCGAGGAACTCGCCGTTCAGTGGTTGCGAGATGAGGGTCCGTCGATCGCCGAAGACCCGGAGACCGTACGCGAGTTCGCTCGGTTGCTGCGACACTCGGCGACGCCGGCCGCCGCCGTCGAGTTCTTCGACATGTGGTACGCGATCGACGTCCGATCGGTCCTGGGGAGCGTGCAGGCACCGACCGTCGTGTTCTGGCGCGAAGGCGTCGACGACCCGGGGGAGCCGACCAAGCAGCTCGCGGACCTGATCCCGGGGGCGAGGTACGTCGAGCTGCCCGGCAGGGACTACATCCCCATGGTCGGCCGAGTCGACGAGTTGCTCCTGGCGATCGAGAGCTTCGTGAAGTCCGTCAGCGCCGAGGAGGCGGAGACCGACCGCGTGCTTGCGACCGTGCTGTTCACCGACATCGTCGGTTCGACGCAGAAGGCCGCGGCGATCGGCGACGCCGAATGGCGCTCCCTCCTCGAACGGCACCACCAGATCGTGCGGGCGCTCATCGGCCGGTATCGCGGCCGCGAGGTCGACACGGCCGGCGACGGCTTCCTGGTCACGTTCGACGGGCCGGCGCGCGCGATCCGCTGCGCGACCGCGGTGGTGGCGTCGCTGCGACGGGCGGGCATCGAGATCCGCGCGGGTCTGCACACCGGCGAGTGCGAACTCGTGGAGGACAAGGTGCGCGGGATCGCCGTGCACATCGGCGCGAGGGTGGCGGCGCTCGCGCAGGCGGGCGAGGTGCTCGTCTCGAGCACGGTGAAGGACCTCGTGGCGGGCTCGGGACTCGCGTTCGATGACCGCGGGGTGCATGCGCTGAAGGGCGTTCCCGACGAATGGCGGATCTTCGCGGTCCGGCATCTTGAGCGATCCGACGGATGACGATGGCAACCGAGGAGACGGTGGACGACTACCTCGCGGCCTTGTCCAACGGGCAGCGAGCCGCGCTGGGGAACCTGCGCGCGACGATCAAGTCCGCGGCGCCCGACGCGGTCGAGACCATCAGCTATCACATGCCCACGTTCCGGCACGAGGGCCGCTTCCTCGTCTCGTTCGCGGCGTTCAAGGAGCACTGCAGCTTGTTTCCCGCGAGCGAGGCCGTGATGAAGACGCATGGCAAGGAGCTCGAGCCGTACTTCTCGGGGAAGGGCACGCTGCGTTTTACGGCCGACGCACCGATCCCGGCCGCCCTCGTGCGGAAGATCGTGAAGACGCGCATCGCCGAGGAACGCGCGAAGCCCTCACGCCGCTGAGGATGCACGCGGATCTGAGCGGAGCCGAAGAATGGATCCGAGCGCAGGTCTCGCCGACAGGCGCGATCGAGACGACCCACGAACGCCCGTGGTCGACGGTGCGCCGCGTGCCGACCGCCGACGGGATCGTGTGGTTCAAGGCGTGCGCGCCCGTGCAGGCGTTCGAACCGAGGCTGTCCGCCGAGCTGTTCGCGCGCTGGCCGGATCGCGTGGCCGAGGTACTCGCGCACGACGAGGAGCACGCGTGGATACTGCTCGCCGACGGCGGCACGCGAATTGGCGACGTCGGGAACCGCCCCGAGTCGTGGCTGGCCATGATTCCTTCGTATGCAGAGCTCCAGCGCGGCGAGACCGCACACGCCGGCGACCACCTCGCGCACGACGTGCCCGACCTACGCGTCGAGGCGATGCCCGGGCGGTACGAGGACCTGCTGCGCCACGACCTGCCCATCGAGGGCGGCGAAACCGGGCGGCTGCGCGCCTTCGCACCTCGGTTCGGCGAGCTGTGCACGGAACTCGCGGCGCACGGGGTCGGACCCTCGATCCAGCACGACGACCTGCACGGGTGGAACGTCTACGAGCGCGACGGGCACCTGCGGGTGCTCGACTGGGGCGATTCCTCGGTTTCGCATCCGTTCCTGTCGCTCGTCGTGACGTTCCGCTTCCTCGAAGAGAACAACCGGCTTGCGCCCACCGATCCTTGGTTCGCGCGGCTCCGGGATGCGTATCTCGAGCCGTGGGGGTCGGGACACAAGGAGGCGTTCGACCTCGCGATCCACGTGGGAGCGTTCGCGCACATCATCGCGTGGTTGCGCCAGCGCAACGCGCTGCCTGAGAAGGACCGTCCGGAGTTCGACAAGGCGTTCCCGATCGTGTTGCGGCGCGCGATCGCCCGAACATTCGAGTAGCAGCGGCCGATTCACCGCGCCGCTGACGAGAGCAGGGCCGAGGTAAGCGCTCGCGGCGCGTGGCGACTAGAACTGGGTGCATGGCGGACCGTGCCGGATTCGAGGGGTTCTACCGGGCGCGCCAGGCGGGTCTGATTCGTGCCTGCACGCTGGTGACGCTCGATCCGTCGTCTGCCGAAGACGTCGCTGCCGAAGCGTTCGCCCGGCTCTGGGCGCGGTGGGGTGCGATCCAGGACGAGGACCACGCCGGGGGATACGTGTACAAGACGGCGATGAGGCTGTGCGTCCGGCGAGCGCGACGCCTTCGGCACGAGCCTCTGGGTCTCGGCGATCGACCGGGACGCGATCACCTCGAGCCGCTGCTCATCCGAGTCGACGTCTTTCGGGCGATGCGGTCCTTGCCACTGCGCCAGCGCCAGGCCGTCGTGCTCCGTGACTGGGCCGGTTACGAGACCCATCGGGTTGCGGCGATGCTGGGCATGCGTGAAAGCACGGTGCGGGTGCATCTCGCGCGCGGTCGGGCGGCGTTGCGGACCGCGCTCAAGGTTGAAGAGGAGGAACGATCGTGATCGATGAACGGGACGAGCGGCTCGCCGAGCTCCTGGACGAAGCGGTGCGAGACCTGCAACCCACGCCGGCGTCCGAGCGTGTGCTCCATCGGGGGTCGTGGCGAAGAGGCATTCGACTTGCCGCGACCTTCGGGACCGTCGCGGTCTTCGTCGCTGGGTCCGTTCTCGCGGCGACGATCGTGCGATCCAATCCGGTCTCCCACCCTGGATCCTCGACGGTGCCGTTCTCGGCGCCCGAGGCCCCGTGGGTGTTCGACTACCCCACTGGTTGGAACGTCGCGACGAGGATCTCTGCTTCGCCCGATCTGATCGCGAACTCGCTCGTAACAACCGTGGCGAACGGGTCGATTCCCCTGCATGATGACTACGGACCGAACTCGTCACACAATGCCACAACGCTCTTCGGAAGCTCTGGGGCCGTCGTTCTCGTCGAGCGATTCTGGTCCCACGCTTCACCCTTCGGGGCCGGGGATTGGGGTCCCGGACCTTTCTCAGCAGACGCGCAGAATCCCGGTTGGACGTTCCGGGAGCGAGCGCGGTGCGAGGGCACGCTCTGCTTCCACGTGCTCGAGTGGCTCGGGCCGGAGATCACGAACTCAGATCGGATGGCAGCCGCAAAGGTCGCCGACTCGGTTCAGCTTGGGGCGATCGGACGCTGGACCGAGACCGATGGGGAGCGAACCACGCTGCATGACGAGAACAACCTCTTCACGGTCACGTACCCGGCCGATTGGTTCCCGTCCGAGGAGCCCATTAACACCTGGGTGAGCTCACCGTTCGAGATCCTTGCTCTGGCGACCTATTCGCTTCGCCCGGGCGGAGAGGCGGTGACCGACTTTCAGCTGCCCAGCAACGCAATCGCCGACCTCGGACCGAATGACATCCTCATTTGGATCAACGAGTCTGGCGACGCGAAGGGCTTCCCTCCGCGTCCGCAGCGGTTCGAGCCTTCCACGCCCTGCGAGGACTGGACGAAGCTCTGTCCGGAGCCGGATGGCCGGGCCTTTGGGATACCCGGCATCCGTGGGTGGTGGCTCGGCTTTGGCGACGCCGAACGAGGCTTTTACGCGTTCGTCGGAATGGGTGAACAGGCGTTCTCTGACCCTGCGCGAGCGCAGCTCGCCTGGGACGTGCTGGACTCGCTTCAGTTCCTGCCGCGCTAGCTACTCGACCTTGAAGTAGAAGTATGGCGTCTGGTCGCCGACCAGGAACAGGTCGTCGTCGCCGTCGTGCTTGGCCTTGATTCGGTAGCGCGACCCGGCGTCGAGATTCGACGGGGCGATGTACGCGGTGACGCCTCCGTTCGAGATCGGGACCTTCGCGTGGCCGAGGAGCTCCCATTCGCCCTGGACCAGCCGGTCGTAGCGGAACGTGATCGTCTCGCCGGCCTTCCCCGGTACGACCGTCACCTTGATGAACACCTTCGTGCCGGGCTCGTAGACGAAGTACTTCCCGTCCTTGCTCGCGAACTTCTTCATGTGGCCGCGGAGGTCGACCTTCACCTCGACCACGCTCTTCGCCTCGTATGCGTCCGGATAGCCGGCCGCGGCATCCCCGTCCCACACGGCTCGAACGGTGGTCTCGCGCTTCAGGTTGTCGATCTCGCCCTCGAGGACTCCCGTCACCGGATCGACGTCGGCCCTCGTCACGAGCGTCTGGTGCTGCTGCTTCGGCTTCGCGTAGATGGAGACCTCGAGGTTCGTGACGTCCTGGGCCGGAATGAGCGTCACCGTGAAATGCACGTCGTGCTTGTAGACGACCTGGGACTTCACCTCGAGGACGAGAGGATCGCCGCCTCCCAGGTTTGCGGAGCCGGATGCGGCGGGCGCGCTCGCCAGCAACGCGGCGATGCCGATGGCGGCGGCCCGTCGAAGTCCGTGCGTGAGGGGGGTGGCTCGAGGTCGCGTGCTCGGCACTCTATGACCGAGTGGTGCCCCCCGGCAACGGCCGATCGGTGTCGTGCCGATCCTGGGCAAGAGAGAGCCGGCGGGCGGTAACCTGCCCAGCATGGAGACCTGGGACGCGTTCCGCGCGCGGCGCAACGTACGAACCTACGAGGACCGACCGATCGCGCCCGAGCACCTCGAGCGGATCCTCGAGGCCGCGAGGCGCTCGCCGTCCTCCGTGAACGAGCAACCGTGGGACTTCGTCGTGTGCACGGATCGCGACACCCTCGAGCAGCTCGCGAAGACGTGGCGGTACGCCCGCCACGTGCGGGGCTCGGCCGCCACGGTGGCGCTCGTCGCGCCGATCCCGACCGACCAGGACTCGCGCGACTGGATCTTCTACGACATGGGGCAGGCGACGATGAGCATGATGCTCGTGGCCGCCGACCTCGGGATCGGCAGCGGCCACGCCGCGCTCGACGACCAGGACCTCGCCCGGCGGATCCTCGGGATCCCCGAAGACCGGTTCTGCGTCGGTCTCGTCGCGTTCGGCTATCCCGCCGATCGCCCGCTCTCGCCGATCGCGCAACCGCGGCGCCGCGCGCTCGACGATGTCGTGCATCGCGAGCGCTGGTAGCAAGCATGACCCCGACCGTCGCGGCGCATCGGCTTCCGCGTACGGACGGGCACAGATGTGAGCGCTTCTTCCGATGAGGGTTCAGGGAATGGCGCCGACGGACAATCAAGGTCCCTACCAGCCACGAACGCCGCCGATGGCCGAGGACGATCCGGTTGTGCAGTGGCTGCTGCAGGGCGATCCGGCGATCCGGTGGCAGGTGCTGCGCGACCTCGTCGACGCCTCGGAGACCGAGGTGGCGACCGAGCGGGCGCGGGTGGAGCACGAGGGCTGGGGTGGCCGCCTGCTGGCGCTGCGGGCTCCTGATGGCCTGTGGGCGAACGGGGCATGCTTTCCCGGTACCGCGGCGTTCGCAACGGCCACTGCTGAGGCGCTGGCTGCCGCTGAGCCACCACCGCCCTGGCCGTCGCCCGAGACGGAACCGGACGAGGCATCGACCGACAGGTCGGGCGCCGAATCGGGCCAGCCGTGGACCGCGACATACCCGGTCCTGCTCGACCTGTGCCACCTGGGCGCACCCCCGGACAGTCCGGTGATGCACGAAACCGCACACCTGGTGGCTCGCAACTGCCGCTGGGAGTACGACGGGCTGCCGTTCTTCGCCGGCGAGGTGGACTGTTGCATCAACGCCGGCACGATCCTGATCGGTACCTACCTGGGCGTCAGCGTCGACCCGGTGGTGCAGCGGCTCCTGGCCCACCAGATGCCAGATGGTGGCTGGAACTGCTGGGCCGAGACGCGCCCAGCGCCGTCATCGTTCGCAAGCACCCTGGACGTGATCGACGCCCTGCTGAGGTGGGA
>DATBIS010000022.1:0-3194 GCA_036556805.1 Actinomycetota bacterium
GTTCCCGACCCGCAGCTTCCGGGTTTTTCTGGGCGGCACCTCCGACCGGACCTACGAGCTCGCGGCCGAGCACGGCTGGGGCGTGGCGGTGCCGCCGCTCCTGCCGTACAAGGCGCTCGAGGAGCAGCTCGACCTTTACCGGGCCAAGTGCGAGGAGCACGGCACCACTCCCGACATCGTCTGGATCCACGCCTGCCACCTGGACGAGGATCGCGAGACGGCGCTCCGGGAGGCGCGCGACTGGGTGACGAAGTTCATCTACGGGAACAGCTCGCCGCTCCTCGAGTACGAGAAGCCGGCCGCGGACGCGCTCGGCAAGGCGGGCTACGGCTTCTACGCCTCGGGGATCATGGAGCAGCTCGCCGAGGTCCCGTTCGAGCAGCTCGTAGAGGACGACTACGTCTGGGTCGGCACGCCCGACGACATCGTCGACCGCATCGCCGAGACACGTGCCATCTGCCCGGGCATCTCGGAGATCGCGATCACCGTGAACGCAGGCGGCGCCCCGCACTGGATGGCGATCAAGAACCAGGAGATGTTCGCGTCGGCCGTGATCCCGCGCGTCCGCTCGGCCTCCGCCGAGCTCGCGCAGGCCGGGTAACGGCGTGTGATCGAGCGTGTCTGCGTGATCGGGGCAGGGGTGATCGGGAGCCTCTACGCGGGTCATCTCGCGGAGGTCTCGGAGGTGTCGGTGCTGACCCGGCGGGAGGATCACGCCGACGCCCTGAACCGCGAGGGCCTGCGCATCACGGGGCGCAGCGACCGGCACGCGACGCTCGTCGCAAGCGCCGACCCGGACGAGCTGCCCGCCTTCGACCTCGGCATCGTCGCGACGAAGGCCGACGGCCTGGACGACGCCGCCGCCTCGCTCGCCGGACGGTTCCCCGAGGCGACGATCATGACCACGCTCAACGGGCTCGGGGCGGAGGAGGTCGTGCGCGCCCACGGCGAGTGGCCGCTCGTCTCCGCGGTGACGTTCATGTCCGGGACAAAGCATTCGGACACGGAGGTCGAGTACATCCTGGACACCGCGACGTGGATGGGGCCGTACGAGGACACGCCGTACGAGCAGGTCGAGGAGATCGGCGAGCTCGTGCGGAGTTCCGGCCTGAAGGCCGAGACGTTCCCCGACCTCCGTCCCGCGCGATGGTCGAAGCTGATCTTCAACGCGACCGTCAACGCGGTCGCAGCCCTCACCGGCCTGCCGCACGACTCCCACTTCGCGCGCGAGGAGTCGCCTGCGGACCTCGGTCATCTCGTGCACGACCTCGTCGACGAGGGGAAAGCGGTCGCGGCCGCGGCGGGCATCGAGCTCTACGAGGACCCGTGGGAGATGAACGTGCTCGCGACCCAGCGTGGGCACGCGCACTATCCGTCGATGCTCGAAGACGTCGAAGCACACAGGACCACGGAGATCGACCTGATCACCGGCTCACTCGTCCGCGAGGCGGAGCGACACGGGGTCCCCGTGCCGCTGCACACGGCATTGCTCCGCCTCGTCAAGGCGAAGGAGGATGCATGGAAATGACCCCGTCAATCTCGTCATACCTTCGGAGGAGGGCGTAATGGAATCGAGGACGAAGCGCGCGTTGGTCGCGCTGTTCGCGACGGCGATCGCCGTCGTGGCGCTCGTGGCAGGCTCGGCGTCTGCCGCGACCCAGCCGATCGTGATCGGCTGGGCGTTCGACAGCAAGGGCGGGATGGCGCCGTTCGACGGCCCCGCGCTTGCCGCGGCTCAGATTCGGGTGAAGGCCGTCAACGCCAAGGGCGGCGTTCGCGGGCGCCCGATGAAGATCATCACGTGCGACACCCAGGGCAACAAGCCGGCGATCGCGAAGGCGTGTGCGGCGAAGCTCCTCGGCCAGGGAGCCGACATCATCTTCACGACCTGCGACGTCGACCTCGCTGCCCCGGTCGTGCAGGAGGCGATCAACAGGGGCGTCCTTGCGGTCGCGCCGTGCATCGGCACGGACCAGATGGGCCCGAAGCGGTTCGGTCCCAAGGGGCGACTCGCATTCACGTTCGGCAACGTCGCCCAGGACGAGGGCTCGGCGATGGCCGACTTCGCGTGGGCGAAGGGCTGGCGTAACGCGTCGCTCGCGACCGACACCGTGATCGTGTACTTCAAGAACGTCGTGCAGGCGTTCGAGGCGCGGTGGAAGCAGCTCGGCGGCAAGATCGTCGCCGACGAGACGTACCAGTCCGCTCCGGCGGGTGGTGGAAACGCGGCCTCGTGGCAGGCCGTGACCACGCGGCTGAACAACGAGAAGGCGGACGTCATCGTCACCGCGACCGCACCGCCCTGGGGGGCGCTGCCGACGATCATGAACGGCCTGCGGGCGCTCGGGAACGAGACCCCGTTCCTCAACTCCTGGGCCGGTGACGGCACCTACTGGGTGTCGAAGGACCAGCCCACCGTCAACTACTACTTCGTCACGTACGCGTCGGTCTTCGGCGACGACCCCGTACCCGCCGTGAACAAGCTCGCGAAGCAGGTCAAGGCGGGCACCGGCGGCTTCATCACGGGGCCCGCCGCGATCGACGGCGTGGCGACGGCGATCCGTCGCGCCAAGTCGACCCAGGGCCTCGCCCTCGCCGCGCAGCTCGAGAAGTTCAGGAAGGTCCCGACCTTGTCGGGCCTCGTGAGCTTCACGCCGCAGCTGCACTCGGTCTTCGGGCGGCGATACCGGGTGATCCGGATCCAGGACAACCAGGCGAAGGTGGTCGGCACGGTCGTCGCGAAGGTCGTCCCCAAGATCTAGACAAGGCACCTTGGACGTCGTCGAGACGAACGCGAAGGATGACCGGCGGCCCGGAGAGACCCTCCGGGCCGCCGGAGTCTCGCGGTCGTTTCAGGGCGTCCAGGCGCTCACCGGGGTCGACCTCGAGCTCCACGACCACGAGGTCGTCGGGCTGATCGGGCCGAACGGCGCGGGGAAGTCCACGCTCGTCAACTTGCTGACGGGCTTCGACCGCGCCGACGAGGGCTCTGTCGAGCTGAGCGGACGCGACGTCACCCGCTGGAGCCCCGATCGCCGCGGCCGCGCGGGTCTCACGCGGACCTTCCAGCACAGCCACGCGTTCCGTGGCCTCTCCGTGCGCGAGAACGTGGAGGTCGCGGCGCTGGGAACGGGGGCATCCCCCCGGGATGCCCAGGAGCGGGCGGACGGCCTGCTGCAAGGGCTGGGTCTCGC
>DATBIS010000023.1:0-40427 GCA_036556805.1 Actinomycetota bacterium
GAAGTGAGTGCCGATCGCGCGCTCGACGCTGTCGAAGAAGTCGCCGTGCTCGGTGCCTTCAACACCAACCGAGAGATCCGCTTTGACGCCCTTGCTCGACGTTCGGTAGTCGATCGTGTCCGCGCCGTCGAGACCGTAGAAGCCGTCCAGTCCGGGTGCGCCGATGAACCGATCATCGAACCCGGAACCCTGAACGACTTCGAAGCCCGAGATCGCGTCCGAACCGTCCCCGATCGCCGTGCCTGCACCGACGTCGATCGTCACCGGCCCGGGTGCGTCGTCGAAATGCACTTCGTCGTACCCCCCGTCGCCAAACTGCCCGCCTCCGTCGAGGACGTCGTTTCCTCCGAGTCCGGTGATGACGTCGCCCCCTTCGCCCCCTTCGAGGATGTCGTCTCCTTCGGATCCGATCAACGTGTCGGGCCCGGGTCCACCGATCAGATGTTCGATGGCCGTCATCGAAATCATGTGATCCCCGTCCACGATCAATAGCGGCCAGCTCATGTCGGCGAAGATCTCCAATTCGGGCACGGCCGAGAGATCGAGCGTGTCGGACCCCGGGCCGCCGGCCACGAGGTTGTCGATCAGTCCGAGGCTCTTGATGGTGTCGTTCCCGTCCTCGCCTTGGAGTTCGAGCGCGGGGACGTCTGCGTTCGACAGTTCATCGTCGCCCGCTCCGCCTCGGAGGATCACGTCTACGGACACACTCGAGAAGACGATGTCGCTGTCCGGATCGGTCTCGTCGCCGTTGAGGTTCACGGCAGCATCACTAGGTTGCGGTTCCCGTTCGAACACAAAGACGTCGTTGCTCGGGCCGCCTTGGATCGTCAGCGTCTCGGGGAAGGTTGCGAGGTGCCCCGTGACGATCTCGATCTCGGAGGAGCCGTCGCCCTCATCGGTAACCCCGGGAGCGAGTGGACCGCCGCCCAGATCGATAGTGAGTGACTCCGCACCCAGCGCCCCGAAGACATCGATCGTGTCGGTATTGGAGACGGTCGCCGTTTGGCACGGCGAGCCGTCGAGGGCGATCGCTTCCCCCGAGCGCGAGAGGGTGGCTGCCTCGTCATCGGCGAACTGCACCTGCACGGTCGCGCCGGGCTCGTCGAACGAGCACGAGGTCAGCGCTCCGGCCCGGGCGTATTGCATCCCGGAGACGAGCAAAGCGCCGATCGCGAGCAAGATGGCGCCGCGCCGCATTGCCCAACGGTGCAGCGGGCGTCGTCCCTGGTCAAGGGCCGAATGCCCTATCCGAGAGCCGTCGTTTGTCCAAAAGTGGGACGGCGGGTAGAGTTGCACCTGCAACATGATCTGCACGCGCGAAGCCGGCATCGTGGGGGCCATGATCCCCGACCGCATCTGCTGTCCCGCCTGAGCGGGGACGGCTCACAGCGCGCCGCTCCAGCACCACCCCTTCCCCACCGTCCCGTCGATCCCAGGAGGCCACTCCATGGATGCCATCATCACCCGCACCGTCGATGCCCGAGGGCTCTCGTGCCCGGGCCCGCTGGTCGAGCTCGCGCGCGCGCTGAAAGACGCAAGCACGGGAACGCTGTTCGAGCTGCTCGCGACCGACCCGGGCTCGAAGTCGGACGTGCCCAGCTGGGCGACGCTCACCGGCAACGAGCTGCTGGACAAGTCCGAGGACGACGGCGTCTTCCGCTACGTCGTCCGGAAGGCGTGAGCGAGATGAGCGCGACCCTCACCGACACCGACGCGCTCCGTCAGCTGATCGACGAGGCGATCGCCGACCGCGATCGCGCCGACGCGATCAACAAGAAGAACAAGATCACGATCGTGGCGTGGGACGGCCACCTCGACCGGATCTGGCCCACGCTGATCCTCGCAACGACCGCGGCCGCATCCGGCATGGAGGTCTCGGTCTTCTTCACCTTCTGGGGGCTGTTCGCCCTCGTGAAGCCCGAGCAGAAGCACACGGGCCGAGAGTGGATGACCAAGGCGCTCTCCCGGCTGAACCCGGCCGCGATGAAGCGCGCGAAGCTCAGCCGGTACAACTTCGCGGGGATGGGTCCGTGGATGCTCGGGAAGGTCGCGGCCGACTACAAGACGCCGCACCCGACCGAGCTGCTCGAGACCGCACGCGAGATGGGCGTTCGCCTGATCCCATGTCAGATGACCATGGACCTCATGGGCGTGAAGGCCGAGGACATGATCGACGGTCTCGAGGAGCCGATCGGCGCCGCCACGGCGCTGCTCGAGATGAAGGAATCCGCGATCCAGCTCTTCATCTAGACGCGGCGCGCCGTGACGTTGAGCCGCACGTAGTCGATCGCACCGCCCGGGAGCCTGCGCGCGACTTCCCGCACGAACGACGCCGCTTCGTCGTGTCGCATCTCGGCGACATGGTCGCCCAGGCAGATCGTCTCGAGGTAGGCCTCCAGATCTTCGGGCGGGATCGTCGTCGGCGCGTCGTTCGTCCAGACCTCGACGTCCGTGAAGCCGCTTCGGAGCAGCCGCTCTTCGGTCTCCTCGGCCGTCGCGTAGTGCTTGCGCCCTTGGAAGTCGTGGCCGAGCTCACGGATGGCGGCCTCGATCGACGCGATGTTGCCGCGTGCGCCACATTGGGCCACGAGCTGCCCGCCCGGCTCCAGGGCGGCGGCGAGGTTCCGAAACAGCGTGTCGTGATCGAGGACCCAGTGGAACGTCGCCGTCGAGAGGATCGCGTCGACCGGGTGGGTCAGCGGCAGGGGGTCCAGGAGATCGGCGACGATGAACTCCACTCGATCGCCGAACGGCGCCAGCGTCTCTCGGGCCTTGGCGATCATCGACGCCGAGCCGTCGAGCGCGATCGCTCTGCCGCGCGGCAGACGATCCATCAGCATCGCGGTGACCCGGCCGCTGCCGCATCCCGCGTCGAGCACGGTCTCGTCGCCTCGCAGCCGGAGCCTGCCGACGACCTCGGCGCCCCACCGGGTCATCGGCGCGGAGAGCCGATCGTACGTCGCGGCGTCCCATTCTCGCGGCACGAGCTACCGCGTCACGGCAGGTACTGCTGTTCGATCTTCACGATCTGGCCGCCGCTCACGGTGATCCACCACGGCGCGAGCTTGCCCGCGTAGTCGGTCATGGTCGTCTCGTTCACGGCCTCGGTCCACGCGTCGAAGTTGCCGGCCACGAGGTCGCAGCACATCTCGTTCGGGATGTACTTCACCTTCACCGAGGAAGAGACGGGCAGCCAACGAAGCTTCGGGTTGTCGTTCACGATGTAGTAGTCATTCGGCGGCGGGTACTCATCACCGTGCTCCTTCGCGGCCTTCGTCGCCTCGTCGCCGGTGAGGAAGTACGCGAGGTCGAACTGCAACTGCGGACCGCCGCCCTTGGTGGCCACGTCCACCGCGAACACGAAGTGCCTTCCGTCCTCGAGCGAGGCCGGCTCCGGCGAGGCGGAGGAGGTCTCGGAGGGGGAGGGCGTCGAGGTGGTCGCCGAGCTGCCGGTCGCGCCCGTCGTGCCCGAGCCGCCCGCCTGCGGGGTGCTCGCGTCGTTGCACGCGACGAGTGCGAGGAGAACGAGCGCCGCGGCGAAGGTCTTCGTCCGGTTCATGGTCACCCCCTTCTTCGGCGTCGCGCCCACCCTAGTTGAGGTGTCGGCTCGTCCGGGCGAGGTCGGTTGGCACGGCCGGTACAGTGAAGGTATGTCCCGCGTGGTCGACGAGTTCCTTCGCACGTTCTCGTCGGTCGGCTCCTCCCGGAACTACCGGCTCTTCTTCTTCGGACAGATCGTCTCGGTCACGGGTTCTTGGTTCAACGCGGCGGCCTCGTCCGTGCTCGTGCTGCAGCTCTCGCACGACGGTGTGGCGCTCGGGATCAACACCGCGCTGCTGTTCCTCCCGGTGCTGTTGTTCGGCCCGCTGGGCGGCGTGCTCGCCGACCACCACGACCGGCGGCGGATCCTCATCGGCACGCAGGCCGCGGCCTCGGTGGTCGCGCTCGCGATGTGGGGGCTCGTGCTCACGGACGTCATCGAGCTCTGGATGGTGTACTCGCTGTCGCTCGCGGCGGGGATCGTCATCGCGATCGACAACCCCGCCCGCCAGAGCTTGATGGTCGACCTCGTCGGGTCGAAGAACCTCACGAACGCGGTGAGCCTGAACAGCGCGGTGTTCACGGGCGCGCGCGTGGTGGGGATGGCGCTCGCCGGCGAGCTGATCCACCTCTCCGGCCTCGCGACCTGCTTCCTCATCGACGGCGTGACGTACGGCGCGGTGATCGTCGCGCTCCTCTCGATGACGCCCGACGACTTCCACGAACAGCAGGAGCGCCGGACCGAGCGCGGACGGCTCGGCCGGGGCTTCCGCTACGTGTGGGAGACGCCCGAGCTCCGGCGCCCGGTGCTCGTCATGACCGTGGTCTTCACGCTCGCGTTCAACTTCATGGTCCTGTTGCCGCTGCTCGCCTACCGCACGTTCGACGGCGACGCGCGCACGTTCGGGTTCCTGTCGGCGTGCGCGGGCGCCGGCATGTTCATCGGCGCGATCGCGATGGCGAACCGCGCGACGCACCCGACGCCGCGACGCCTCGCCGCGTTCGCGGCGGCGTTCGGCCTGCTGCTCTCGATCGAGGCCGTGATGCCCACGCTCGAGCTCGCGCTGGTCGGGCTCATCCCCGTGGGGATCGCCGGCATGGGGTTCGCGATCACGGCGAACGCGACGCTGCAGCTCACGTCGCGCCCCGACATGCGGGGCCAGGTCATGGCGATCTACGGCATGGTGTTCCTCGGCAGCACGCCGATCGGCGCTCCGATCGTCGGCTGGGTGGCCGAGTCGCTCGGCGCGCGCGCCGGCTTCCTGGTCGGGGGGCTCGCGGCGCTGGCGGTGGGGGCTGCCGCCCTGTGGATCGGCTCGTTGCGGCGGGTCGACCCGGCGCCCGCCGTGTGACCTACGCGCGCGGTCGCTCGATCTCGCCGTCGAGCCGCCACGCGCCGTCGGGCTCCGGGCGGCTGACGTCCAGGACGGTTCCGTCGTCGAGGATCAACCGGAAGCGACGGCGGCGCAGCCCGTCGCGCTCCTCCAGCCACGAGCGCTCGACCTCCACGCGCTCCTCGACCCCACCCCAGATGACGGCGCGCGGCCACTCCTCCGCCCTCCCGCCCTCCGCGAACCGCAGGCGGAGCTCCGGGGCCGACGCGAGCCACAGCGGCAGGATCGGGGTCCACAGCACGAACAGAGCGCCCACGAGCGCGAGCGTCCCCGCGTCACCCAGCCGCGGGAACAGCGGGATCGCGATGAGCGCCGCGACCAGTCGCGCGAGGTTGTACAGGACGTCGTAGACCGCGAAGACGCGCCCCCGGTAGCCGTCCGGCAGCGACTCCTGCACCATGGTGTCGACCGGCACCTTCTTCCACGCGAACGTAAGCCCGACCGCGAAGCTCGCGACGAGCACGGTGACCCCCGTGATCGCGAACGACACCGCGACGAGCGCCAGGCCGCCCGCGAGGAACGCACCGGCGACGATCAGCTCCTTTCGGAACCGCTGCTCGAAGCTGCCCACGGTCGCGAGGCCGACGAACACGCCGACCCCTCCGGCGCCGATCAGCCACGAGAACGAGCCGACCCCCTCCTCGAACTTCTCGCGGAACACGACGAGCGACAGCGTGAGGATGACGCCCTGGCCGATCTGGTCGAGCGTGATGGAGGTGATCGGGCCGAGCGCGCGCGGCGTGTGCACGAGTCGTCCGATGCCGTCGCGAAACTCGCCCACGACGCGACGCAGCTCGCGGCTGAGCAGCTCGGGGTCGCCGGGGATCGCGTGCGGCGCGAGGTCGCTCCGAATCCTCGCGGCGAGCGCCGAGCCGACGAGCCAGCCGATCCCGGACGCCACGACGATCGGCGTCGAGCCGATCGCGTCGGCGATCTGCCCACCGGCGAACACACCGAGCAGGAGCGCCACGGTGCCGCCGACGGTTGCCATCGAGTTCGCGACCAGGAGGTCCTCCGTCGGAACGAGTCGCGGCACCACTGCCTGCGCCGTCGCGAGGAAGAATCGATTGACCGAGAGCACCAGGAGCGCGCCGGCGAAGAACGGCACCGGCAGGCGCTCGGGGTCGAAGAGCACCAAGCCGACGACCGCCGCGCGAAGCCATGGCGCGACCACCATGATCCGGCGGCGGCTCCAGCGGTCGATGAACACCCCGGTGAACGGCCCGAGCACCGAGTAGGGGAGCGACACGAGCGCCGTGGCCTTCGCGAGCCCGAACGCCGTGTTCTGGTTCTCCGGGGAGAAGACCACCGAGGCGACGAGCGAGGCCTGGAACAGCCCGTCCGAGAACTGGCTCACCAGGCGGATCTGGAACAACCGCCGGAAGTCGGGGCTGCGGAGGGCCGCTCGCGCTCGCGCGAGCGTCCCGGGCCCGGTCATGCGGGCATGGTAGGGCCGCCCCGGCACTCGTGCCGGGGCGGGCCGCCGCCGATAAGGAGGAGATGCGCCGACCGATCGTCTTGCTGCTCACGCTCGGGCTCGCCGCCTCCGCGTGGTCCGGCAGCGCGCCCGCGTCCGCCGGAGCCCCCTGTCCGCAGAGCGGCCACATCGCGTCGGTGGACTTCGCGTTCGTCCCGTCCTTGAAGTCGGTGCCGCAAGGCGGCACGGCGTTCTGGGACTGGTGCACGACGACCGGGCACAACGCGGTCGACCTCACGCCGATGGAGCTCTACGACTCGGGCTCGGGAGTGCTGGGCGATCCGCCGTTCTCGTACACGTTCGTCGCCGCGGGTCGCTACCCCTACGTGTGCACGTTCCACGTGGGCATGGACGGCACGATCAGCGTGAAGTTGCTCGTGGACCCCCATGCCGGCAACGAGGATCAAGCATTCGACGTCACGTGGGCGGCCACGCCGGCACCCGACGGCTTCGTCTACGACGTGCAGGTTCGCCGGCCGGGCTCGGAGAACTGGAAGAGCTGGAAGCGGGCCGTGAAGCCGGCGAGCCACGCCTTCCACCCCGACGCGGGTCCCGGCACGTACCGGTTCCGATCCCGGATGCGGATCCTCGGCACGGGGCACGCGGACTGGTCGAAGACCGCGACGATCCACGTGGACCCGGCCGGGTGAGCCGTCAGGCCGTGGCGGTGTCGAGAAACGCGGTCCAGTCGGGGTCCGTGGTCGCGCCGTTGCCGCGGATGAACCCCTCGACCATCTCGCGGGCGGCCTCGTCGGAGAACTGCACCGGCGGCGACTTCATGAAGTAGGCGCTCGGTCCGATCAGCGGCCCGGCGATCCCCCGGTCGAGCGCGAGCTTCGCGCACCGGACTGCGTCGATCACGATGCCGGCCGAGTTCGGCGAGTCCCACACCTCGAGCTTCAGCTCGACGTTCAGCGGCACGTCGCCGAATGCCTGGCCTTCCAGGCGGATCTGCGCCCACTTGCGGTCTTCGAGCCACGGCACGTGGTCGGACGGCCCGATGTGGATGTTGCGCTTGTCGAGCGGCTTTTCGAGCTGGGACTGCACCGACTGCGTCTTCGAGAGCTTCTTCGAGGCGAGCCGCTCGCGTTCGAGCATGTTCATGAAGTCCATGTTGCCGCCGAAGTTCAGCTGGTAGGTGCGGTTGAGCTTCACGCCGCGGTCCTCGAACAGCTTCGTGAGGACGCGGTGCACGATCGTCGCGCCGACCTGCGACTTGATGTCGTCGCCCACGATCGGGACGCCGGCGTCGACGAACTTCTGCGCCCACTCGCGATCGCTCGCGATGAACGCCGGCAGGCAATTCACCAGGCCCACGCCCGCGTCGATCGCGCTCTGCGCGTAGAACCGCGCGGCGCGCTCGGACCCCACCGGCAGGTACACCACGAGCACGTCGGCGCGCGCCGCGCGCAACGCCGCGACCACGTCGACCGGAGCCTGCTCCGACTCCACGATCACGTCGCGGTAGAAGGAGCCGAGGCCGTCGAGCGTGTGGCCGCGCTGCACGATCACGCCCGTCGGCGGCACGTCGGCGAACCGGATCGTGTTGTTCGGCTCCGAGATGATCGCCTCGGCGACGTCGGTGCCGACCTTCTTCGCGTCCACGTCGAACGCCGCCACGATCTCGATGTCGCGGATGTGGTAGCCGCCGAGCTCGACGTGCATCAACCCGGGGACGGTCGCCTCCGGATCCGCATTCTTGTAGTACTCGAGTCCCTGTACGAGCGACGAGGCACAGTTGCCCACGCCGACGATCGCCAGACGCAGCTTGCTCATGTGGCGCGCTCCCTTCCTCGAAGTGCGGCCTTGACCTGCCGCCGCTTCGTTCCCCCTCGTTTGATGACGTCGTTCGAACGCTCGGCCTTGATCAGCCCGTCGAGCCAGGCGATGTCCGACTCGGTGGCCGCCTGGCCGTGCTGCATGAGCGCGAGCGTGTAGGTGTCGACACGCTGCCGCGTGGTGCGCAGCGAGCCCTTGATGGTGCTCAGCCGATCCTCGAGCGAGGCGCGCCGGCGCTCCAGCAGCCGGATGCGCGTCTCGGGCGGCAGGTACTTGAAGAACGCGAGGCGCACGCGAAAGCGCGTGTCCTCGCTCGAGTTGTCGTGGGGCGTCTCCTGGAGCAGCTCGAAGAACAGCTGCTCGCCCTTCTCGGTCATGTGGTACGTGGTCTTGCGTCGGCCCCGTTCGGCCGCGTCGACGCTCGCCTCGACGGCGCCCGAGCGCTCCAAGCGCCGGAGCGTGGGGTAGAGCGAGCCGTACGAGACCCGCCAGAAGCCGCCCAGCGCGGCGCCGAGCTCTCGCGAGAGCTGGTAGCCGTGCATCGGCTGTTCCTTGAGGAGTCCGAGGACCGCGAGCTCGAGCACCTGCTTCGGCTTAGCCTTCCCGTGGGTCGATATCACGCACCGATATATCGTTCATGTATATCGGTTCGATATATCTACCGCTGAAGCGCGCGGGTGTCAAACGCCTCGAGCACGGCCCGCTCCTCATCGATCGGCCGATTCTGGAGCCGCTCGGAGTCGTCCAGCCCTTTCTCGAGGTCACTCGACAACGTGTTGTCGCCGGTCAAACGACAAGAAGTGGTCGAGGACCCGCGAGAGAAGGTGCACGGGCGCGGAGTCTGCAAACTGCTCAAGCCGTCACGCCGCTGCCGCCGGGGCGGCGGTACCGCGTGACGTACTCGGGCGGCGAGATCCCCGGGCGCAGGTCGGGGGCGTCGATCGGCTCGCCGGTCTCGATCCGCAGGGGCAGCACACCCGCCCAGGTCGGCAGCGCGAGGTCCTCCTCGGGATCCTTCGGCGGACCCGTGCGGACCTTCGCCGAGGCCTCGTCGAGGCCGACCGCGAGAATCGCCGTCTCGTTGAGCTCCTTCTGGGTGGGCATCCGCACGTCGGCGGTTCGCCCGGCCACCACGTGCTCGACGAGCGCGAGTTGCGCGCGATCCATCTCCTCGGGGTCGACGACCTCTCGCGCCACGCCCAACACCACCACGCTGCGGTAGTTCATCGAGTGCAGCGGCGTCGACCGCGCGAGCACGAGGCCGTCGATCAGCGTCGCCTCCACGCAGACCGGGACACCCTCATGGCGTAACGCCCTGAGCGTTCGCGACGCCTGCGAGCCGTGGATGTAGAGCGTGTCGCCGTCGCGCACGTGAATCGTGGGGATCACGCGCGGCGCGCCGTCGTCCGCGACCCATGCCACGTGGCAGATCAGCGCCTCGTCGAGGATGGCGTCGATCTGCGCGCGTTCGTACACACCCCGTTCGGGATGCCGTTTCACCTGGGTGCGCGGCGTCGGCGCGTCGGCCATGGCCGATCATCGTAACGGTCCGGGTAGGCTGGCTCGATGGAGGGACCGCTCGCGCTCGTCGGCGGCGACGAGCTCAAGCCGGGCAACGAGCCGCAGGACGAGCTGCTCGTGGCGGCGGCCCGCGGCGGTCCGGCGTACGTGCTCGCGACCGCGGCGGCGCGCCAGCATCCCGAGTACGCGGTGCGCAACGCGGCGACCTGGTTCGCGCGACTCGGCCTCGAGATCGAGGAGCTGCCCGCGCGCACGCGCACACAGGCGAAGGATCCGGGCCACGTCCGGCTCGCGGGCGAGGGGCGGTTCTTCTACCTCGTCGGTGGTGATCCCGGTCTCACGGTCGACACGCTCGTCGACTCGCCGCTCTGGGACGCGATCGTCGCATCGTGGCGCGACGGGGCGGCGCTCGCCGGGTCCTCTGCGGGCGCCATGGCGATGGGCTCCTGGTCGCTGATCCGAGGTCGCTACAAGGGCGACCCCCAGCGCCGGCGGAAGACGGCGCTCGGGCTCGTGCCCGGTCTCGCCCTCGCGCCGCACTTCGAGACGTTCGGCCACCGTTGGGTCGAGTCCGCGCAAGCCGGCGGACCGGACGCGATCATGCTCGGCGTCGACGAGCGGTCCGCGGCGGTCTGGGTCGAAGGAACCTGGGTCGCGATGGGCGTCGGCGGCGTCACGGTGATCGACGAGAAGGGGCGGCGCCGTTTCGAGGCAGGCGAGGAGATCGTCGGTCTGCCGAAACCGGGCTGATCAGCCGCCGGACTCGCCGCGCAGGAACTTCTCGATCTCGGAGGCGAGCTCGTCGCCGGACGGGATCCGCTCGCCGGTCGCCGGGAGCTCCTCCAACCGCTGCAGGTAGTCGCGGGCGTCGTCGTCGCTCTGCACCGCTGCGTCGATGCGCGTCCGCTGGGCGACGGCCTCCTCGGGCAGCGAGCCGAGCGGGAGTTCCAGCCCGAGATGCCCTCCGACGTGCTCGACGAGCGCGATCGTCGCCGGCGCATACGGCCCGCCCACGTAGTGCGGCACCTGCGCGTAGAACCCCACGGCCGGGATGCCGCTCCCGGAGACGGCGAGCTCGACGACGGAGAGCGCCGCGGAGGGAACGCGCAGGAGTCCCTCGGGGCCCTGCTGGACCTCGTCGCGCAGCAGGCCGTTCTTCGACGCCGTGCCGAGCACCGGGACCGCACGCGTGTGCGGCACGGCCGCCGGGATCGCGCCGACGCTCACCCACTCGACGACCCCGAGGCGGAGCGAGAGGTCCATCACGTCGCGCCCGAGCTCCTGCCAGCGGAAGTCGGGTTCGGGCCCGTGCAGGACCAGGAGATCCCGTCCGCCGGTGCGCACGCGATCGATCGCGAGCTCGTACCAGTTCAGCTCCGTGAGCGTGCCGTCCACGACGTCGAGCACGGGGCGGCGCGACCGGTAGTCGTAGAGCAGGTCGCCCTCGAAGCTCGCGAGGCGGTCGGCGCCCTGCGCGATGTGGGCGGCCGCGGCGGTCGACGCGCCGGCCGCATCGATCCATCCGTCGAACGCGGCGAGCATCGCCGGCGCGACGAGGGAATCGGAGGGTTCCTGCAGGCGGTACAGCATTGGTACAGCTTAGTGGTGGTACGTGGAACCGCCGCCCTCGACGTGGCGGCGCAGCCGCTCGAGCCGTTCGTCCCACTCGGCGCCGACGTCGACCATCCACGTCATCGCGTCGGCGAGCGGGCCCGGCGTGAGCCGGTACGCCCGTCGACGCGTGTCGCCTGCACCCGCAACGAGGCCGGCCTCCTCGAGGGTTGCGAGGTGCTTCGCGACCGCCTGTCGCGTCACGGGAAGCTCGGCCGCGAGCTCGGACAGCGTCTGCGGCCCGTGGTCCGACAGCGCGCGGATCACGCCGCGACGCGTCGGGTCGGACAGCGCCGAGAAGATCGCGTCGGGGTCGCGCGCGCTCACGAGGCAGCTCCGCTCGCGGCGAGGATCCCCGGCGACTCCGTGACGACGAGCGTCGTCCCGCGGGCCTCGCGTCGCAGCACGAACTCTACCGTGCTCGCGTCGCCCGTCTCGACGCCGCGCGCGACCAGGCGCACCGCGCGCCACCGGAACGCCAAGCGGTGGGGAGGCTCGAACGCCTCCACGAGGCCGCGGCGCTCCGTGCCGCCGTCCTCCACGAACCGCACCGCGCCACCGCGGCGCGGATCGATCTCCGCGCGCACGCCGAACCACTCGCTCAGGCGGTTCATGTCGGTGAGCGCGGCCCAGACCTCCTCCGGCGTGGCCCGCAACGTGATCGTGCGTGTGATCGGATGCTCCAGCATGGCAACCCCCGGGTTGCGAATCGTGCTAGCCTGATGGCAACCCGCAGGTTGCATCCTAGCAAGGAGAGGACCATGCCCGATCGTCTGCTGGTGCCGACCGTCGTCGAGCCCACCGAACGCGGGGAGCGCGCGTTCGACATCTACTCCCGCCTGCTTCGCGAACGCGTGGTGTTCTTCGGCGGCGTGCTCGACGACGAGGTGGGCAACCTCCTCGTCGCCCAGTTGCTGTATCTCGAGGCAGAGGACCCCAAGAAGGACGTCGCGCTGTACATCAACTCGCCGGGCGGCGCGGCCACCGCGATGTTCGCCATCTACGACACGATGCAGGCGATCCGGCCCGACGTCGCCACGTGGTGCGTCGGCCAGGCGGCGAGCGCGGGCGCCACGCTGCTCGCGTCCGGGGCGCCTGGGAAACGATTCGCCCTGCCGAACGCGCGCGTGCTGCTGCACCAGCCGCACGGCGGCATCGAGGGCCAGTCCGAGGACATCCGCATCCACGCCGAGGAGATCGTGCGGCAGCGGCGCAAGCAGGAGGAGATCCTCGCGCGACACACCGGCCAGCCGATCGAGCGCATCCGCGAGGACACGGATCGCGACTTCATCCTCGACGCCGACGCGGCGAAGGCGTACGGGATCGTGGACCATCTCGTGACCGACCGGCGTCCCTGGGCGGTCGCGGCGCCGTAGCGGTCTCCCGTCGGCGCCCCGCTACACTGCGCGCCGTGTGGCCCGATGGAATGCGCTGCGCCGTCGCGTTCACGTTCGACTTCGACACCGAGGAGGTCTTCCTCGCCGATGATCCGACCAGCGCCGACCGGCCGGGACTGCTCTCCCAGGGCACCTACGGCGCAAAGGTCGGCGTGCCGCTGATCCTCGAGCTGCTCGAACGGCACGCGATCAAGGGCACGTTCTTCGTTCCGGGACGCTCCGCGGAGCGGCACCGCGACCGAGTCCGGCAGATCGTCGCGGCGGGGCACGAGCTCGCGCATCACGGGTACACGCACATCTCGCCTACGGCGCTCTCGCGCGAGCAGGAGCGCGAGGAGCTCACGGAGGGTCTCCGGGTGCTGCAGTCGTTCGGCGCCGAGGTCGTCGGCTACCGCTCGCCGGCCTGGGAGTTCAGCGCGCACACGATGGAGCTGCTCGTGGAGCACGGGTTCCGGTATTCATCGAACTTCATGGACGACCTGGTGCCCTACCGCCATCCGGGATCGGGGCTCGTCGAGCTTCCCGTGCAATGGATCCTGGACGACGCCGCGCACTTCTGGTTCGAGGGATCGACGTGGACGAAGGCGATCGCAACGGGCGGCACGGTGCGCGAGATCTGGGAGGGCGAGTTCCGCGGCTACCACGCGCTCGGCGGCGCCTTCGTCCTCACGATGCACCCACAGGTGATCGGGCGGCCTTACCGGCTCGAGATGCTCGACGAGTTCATCACCGCGGTGAAGGGGTACGGCGACGTGTGGATCGCCACCTGCCGCGAGATCGCCGAACGCGTGCCCTGAGCGTCGGCCCGACCGTACGCCCGGGGCCTCCTTAGACTCGATCGCGTGAACTGCTCCCGCTGCGGCGCCGAGCTGCCTGCCGGCGCGCGTTTCTGCCCGTCGTGCGGCCAGCCCGTCGAGGAGCGCTCGCCTCGGACGGAGGAGCGACGGATCGTCACGATCCTCTTCGTCGACCTCGTCGGGTTCACCGAGCGCTCCGACCGCGCGGACCCGGAGGACGTCCGCCGGCGGCTCGTGCCGTTCCACGCCCGTGCGAAGGCCGACCTCGAGAGGTTCGGCGGCACCCTCGACAAGTTCATCGGCGACGCGGTCATGGGTGTCTTCGGCGCCCCCGTCGCGCACGAGGACGACCCCGTGCGGGCCGTTCGCGCCGCGTTGCGGATCCTCGCGTCGATGGAGGAGCTGCGTGCGATCGATCCGGAGCTCTTCGTGCGCATCGCGGTGAACACGGGCGAGGCCGTGGTGTCGTTCGGCTCCGGGCCCCAGGTCGGCGAGGCGGTCGCCGGCGACGTCGTGAACACGACCTCGCGGATGCAAGCCCTCGCACCCACGGGCTCGGTCGTCGTGGGCGCGACGACGCTCCGCGCGCTCGGCGACCGCTTCGAGGTCGAGGAGCTGCCGCCGGCGGCGGTCAAGGGCAAGGCCGAGCCGCTGCGTGTCTGGCGAATCGTGGGCGAGCGGGCGGAGGCCGGCTCGCCCACGCCCGCGCGGTTCGTGGGGCGCGAGCGCGAGCTCGGTGAGCTCCGCCGTCGGTTCGACGAGGCCGTGGCCACGTCGTCACCGCGTCGGGTGACGGTCGTGGGCGAGCCGGGCCTCGGCAAGTCGCGGCTGCTCGCGGAGTTTCGCGAGCGCGTCGGCCCGGACGTTCGCTGGCTGCAGGGCGGCTGCCTCCCGTACGGCGAGGCCGTCACGTTCGCTCCGATCGTCGACGTCGTGCAGGCGGTCGCTGGGATCGGACGATCCGACGACCCCGGGACGGTCGCGGAGCGGCTGGCGGCGTTCGCCGAGGCCGCCCAGCCCGACACGGAGGAGCGCGCGTGGCTTCGTTCGCGTCTCGAGCCGCTCTTCGGGGTGGGGGCGGAGGACGGCGGAACGATCGAGGTGCGGGAGACCGCGCGCGCGTGGGCGCGATCGCTCGTGGTCGCGGCCGGCGACGACCCGCTCGTCCTCCTCGTCGAGGACGTCCATTGGGCGGAGCCGGCTCTTCTGGAGGCCTTCGAGGAGCTGCCCGCCGCCCTCGGCGAACGGCCGGCGTTGCTCGTGGCGACGGCCCGACCCGACCCAGCGATCGGCGACGGCGAGGCAACGATCGAGCTCGCGCGGCTCTCCGATGACGAAACCACCGGGCTGTACGCCGACGTGCTGACGCACGCGGATCTCTCGGCCGCGGTGCCACCCTCCCTGGTGGCCCGCGCGGGGGGCAACCCTCTGTACGCGCTCGAGTTCGCGCAGCTGATCGCCGAGCACGGCGCGAGCACCGAGGCGGTCGGAGTGCCCCAGACGGTGCAGGCCGTGATCGCGTCGCGTTTGGACGCCATCCCGGCCGAGCTCCGCGACGTCGTGCAGGACGCGGCGGTGATCGGCGCGGCCTTCTGGCCCGGGGCGATCGCCGCGCTCTCGGATCGCGCTCCCCGCGACGTGGACGAGGACCTCGCCGAGCTCGAACGCCGGGGCCTCGTCGTGCGCTCGGCGACCTCCGCGATGCCGGGCGAGAGGGAGCTCGGTTTCGCACACGACGTGATCCGTGAGGTCGCGTACGGCCGGCTCCCCCGCGCGCGCCGCGCCGAGGGTCATCGGGCGGTCGCCCGCTGGATCGAGGACCGGCTCGGCGACCGCGCGGACGAGTGGTCCGAGAGCCTCGCGCGCCACTACGCGACCGCGTGTGAGCTCGCCACGGCCGCCGGCGACTCCGGCACGGCCGAGTCCACGAGGGGCCCCGCGGTGCGATGGAGCCTCGCCGCCGGCGAACGAGCGGCGCACCTCGACCCCGTCGGCGCGCTCGCATGGTTCGACCGCGCGGCGGCCGACGCGTCCCCGAGTACCGCCGAGTGGGCGCGTGCCCGAGTTCGATCGGCGCAGATGGGCAGGCTGAGCGGGCGCCTGGATGGCCGCGAGGTCCTGCGACGGTTCGAGGAGGCGCTCGAGGTGTATCGCGGGCTCGACGACCCGTACGCCGTCGGGGCCACGCTCGTCCGCGTGGGGTCGCAGCTCGGGGGCCTCGGCGAGAGCGTTCGAGCGAGGGACACGTTGGTCGAAGCCGTAGAGGTCTTGGAGGCTATGCCGCCGAGTCGCGAACTTGCGTCCGCATACGCCTATCGAGCCGAGGAGGAGATGTTCGAGGGCCACGTGCACAAGGCTCGGGAGCTCTCCGACCGGGCGCTCCAGACCCTGCGCCACGACACGGCCGATGAGCTCACGATCATGTCGCTGCACATCCGGGGCGACGCTCGGTGCTCAATCGGCGATGCCGAAGGTGGCATTCGCGACCTGCGCGAGGCCCTGGCGCTCGCGGAGGGCGGCACGAAGCCGAACGACGTCGTGACGTCGCTCGCGTATCTCGCCGAGTGGGAGTGGGCCGAGGGGGGTCCTCGCGCCGCGATCGCGCACTACGACCGCGCGATCGCGCTGTCCGAACGGCTCGGCGTGCTGAGCCAGGGCGTCCGCTCGAAGTTCGGCCGGGCGGTCGCGAATTTCGAGCTGGGCGACTGGGATCGGTCGCTCGAGGAGTGCGCCGAGCTGCTGTCGATCGAGCGCGGCGTCTTGGACGAGGCCGTCTACGTCGGCGCGACGGCCCTGCGCGGTCGGATCCAGCTCGCGCGCGGGCGGCGCGACGAGATCGGCCCGCTCGACGAGCTGCTCTCGGTCGCGCGCTCCCTCGAGGAGCTCAACGAGCTCGTGGCGACCCTGATCCTTGCGGCGAGCCTGGCCGTCGAAGACGGCGACGCTCGCCGCGCCGCCGAGCTGCTGCGCGAGTTCCAGCTCACCACCGAAGGTGTCGCGTCGTACTACCGCGAGTCTCACCTCGCCCAGGTCGTGCGCGTGTGCCTCGCCTGCGGGGAGCGAGACCTCGCCGACGATCTCGTCGCGAACGCCAAGGGCCTGCTTGTCCGCGACCGGCGAAGCATCGTGGCGGCGAGGCCCCTGGTCGCCGAGTCCGGCGGCGAGTTCGACGCGGCGGAGCGGCAATACGACGAGGCCGCGGAGTCTTGGCGAGCCTACGATTGGCCGTACGAGGAGGCGATGGCGCTCTTGGGACGCGCCCGCTGCCTGGAATCATTGGGACGCAAGAAGGAGGCCGGGGCAGCCCGCGCACGCGGGGCTCAGATTCTCGTCGCGCTCGGCTGCCCGTCCCCGGACTGAGTCCCAGACTTCCTTCTACGCGAGTACCGAACAGTGTGCGAAGCGCTCGGCTTCCTCCGGATCCACGACGAGATCCCCGGGGTCCCGGTCGATCACGTCGTGTCCCACTCCCGCACGGAGCGGGTCGTTGCCGCCGACTCCGTCGCGACTTCGAAGACACGGATCGCCTCCCTTGTCACCGAAGAGCGCGTCATCGCCGGCGCCACCGTCCATCCGTTCCTTCCCCTGGCCACCGCGGAGGATGTCGTCGCCGAGTCCGCCGAACATCGTGTCGCCGTCGATGCCGCCGCGGACCGTGTCGTTCCCGCGACCCCCGAACAGGACGTCGTTCTCGGAGCCGCCGTTCACGAGATCGTTGCCGAGCCCCCCATGGATCGTGTCGTTGCGCTCTCCCCCGAACAGCCGGTCGTCGCCGCCCCGGCCGCGCATCTCGTCGCGTCCTCCGAAGCCGCAGATCACATCCGGCCCCGGCGTACCGATCAGCACGTCGCCCTCGTCCGTTCCCTCGATCGTGCAGGGCGGCTCGAGGCCGCTTGAAGCATCCGCGAGCGCGCCGGGCGGCGATACCGGCGCCACTCCGAGCGCCAGCGCCACGAGGATCCTTCGGGCTTGCATCGATACGGAGACCGGCTTCCCAGGAACATGGTTCCCGAGGCTAGTTCGCGCTGACGTGAAGGCTCTCGAGACCCCGGATGATGTAGTTGGGCTTCCATCGAGGCTCCTCGACCGGCTCCAGCCGCGGAAAACGTTCGAGCATCGCCGCGAACGACGTCTGCAACTCGATCCGCGCGAGCGGCGCGCCAAGACAGAAGTGCACGCCGGCGCCGAACGAGAGGTGCGGATTCGGATCGCGCGCGAGGTCCATGCGGTCGGGATCGTGGAACACCGACGGGTCGTGGTTCGCGGAGCCGAAGAGCAGGCCGAGCTCCGCTCCCTTCGGCACCTGTACGCCGTGCAGCTCGACCGGCTCCAGCACCCATCGCTCGAACATCTGCAGCGGTGTGTCGTAGCGCATGAGCTCCTCGACCGCGATCGGCACCATGGAGGGGTCGCGCCGGAGCGCCTCGAGCTGGTCGGGGTTGCGAAACAGCGCCCACCAGCCGTTCACCGTGACGTTCACGGTGGCCTCGTGGCCGGCGTTCAGCAGGAGCACGCACGTGCCGATGAGCTCGTCCTCGGTGAGGCGCTCTCCCTCGTCCACGACGAGCGCGAGCCGCGAGATGAGGTCCTCGGTCGGGCGTGCGCGACGTTCCCGGGACAGCGTGCGCAGGTAGTCGGAGAACTCGACGCTCGCCCGCACCGCATCGCGCGCCGACTCCTCGGACGGGTTGAGCTCGTACATCTTGCAGATGTCCGCCGACCACGGCCGTAGGAGCTTGTGATCCGGTTCGGGCACGCCGAGCATCTCCGCGATCACCGTGACGGGCAGCGGCTCCGCGACCACCGCGAGCAGATCGAACGTCCCGGCCTCGGCCGCCTGATCGACGAGCGCCCTCGTGATGCGCTCGACGCGCGGCCGCAACCCCTCGACGAACCGCGGTGTGAACGCCTTGCTCACGAGCGAGCGCACGCGCGTGTGATCCGGCGGCTCCATGTCGAGGATCCCCGCCCGGATCAGGTGCCAGAACGGGTCGAGCATCGGCGGGTCGGACGGATGCCCCATCTCCTCGTGGGTGGCGACGTGCAGATAGGTTCGGCCGAACCGACGGTCGCGCAGCAGCGCGTTCACGTCCTCGTACCGCGAGACGAGCCAGTGGTCGGTGCCCTCGTCGTACCAGAGGGGCGCGTTCGCGCGAAGCTCCTCGTAGGCGGGATAGGGGTTCGCGATGAACTCGAGGCTCGTCGGCTCGAACCGCATGTCCGGACTGTAGCGTCGCGGCTCCACGGTCGCCTTCGGGGTGCATGAGATGCTGAGGGGGATGGGGGCCTCGAGGTTGGTGCGGCTCGTTGTGGGCATCGCCGTGACCGCAACCTTCGCGACCGCGTGCGGCGGTGGCCTCTCGCTCGAGGACTACTTCTCGCAGATGGAGGACCTCCAGTCCCAGTACGACCAGCAGAACCAGCTGCTGCAGCAGCAGGTCGAGGCGGATCTCAAGGACGCCGGTTCGAACGAGGCGGCCCTCGGGCTTTTCAAGGACTACCTCGAGAAGAGCCTCACGGCCGTGAACGACGAGCTGGCGAAGATCGAGGCGATCGATCCTCCCGACGAGGCCGAGCAGGCGCATCAGCGGCTCATCGACGCCGGGAAGGACATCCGCGACGCGCTCGCCGACGTCGTGCAGCGGTTCGACGAGTTCCAGAGCGTGGACGAGATCGGTCAGTTATTCACCACCCAACTCGCCCCGGTCGGCCAGCGCGGCGATGACGCGTGCAACGCGTTGCAGGACGTGGCCGACGAGCACGACATCGCGGTCGACCTGGGTTGCGCCGACCCGATTGCGGCCTAGGGCGACGCGGCGCCCACTCGACCGATCACTCGGAACCCCAATCGACCGTAGATGCGCGCGACGGCGTCGTCGTCCGCCGACAGGAACACCGTGCTCACGCCGCGGCGAGCCGCGTCCTCCGCGAGCGCGCTCGTCACGGCCGAAGCGAGCCCGCGCCTGCGGAAGGCCGGAAGACAGGCGACGCCCACGATCTCCGTCACGCCGTCGATGGGTTGGTGACTCCCGCTCGCGACCGGATCCCTCCCCACGAACGCGGCGGCCGTCACGGTGAGCCCACGCGCAAGCCGGCCGCGCGCAAACGCGAGCTTTCCGGCGTCGACCGAGGCCGCTCGCTCGGCGAGAGCCTCGACGCCGATCGGCGCGATCTCCGTGCCCGGAGCGTCGAACCCCACCATCGCGACGGCGGTGATCGTCGCGAGCTCGTCGTCGGGGCCGACAAACCGAAGCTCGGCGCCGTCGGGCGGTGACGTGGGCAGGAACTCGTCGCCGCGGAGGTGCATGAGCGGGTGCTCGACGAGCTTCAGACCGGCGGCGCGGGCCGCCTCTGCCACCGTCGGCGTCACGTCGACGACCCATTCGAACTCCAGCGGCTGGTCGAGCTCGCGCTGGCGATCGAGCACGCGTCGCACGTCCCCGGCCGTGAACCGCCGCGCGCCCACGGTCGGCCGCGCGTAGTAGCGCCACCCGATTCCCTCGTTCACGAACAGGGTGAAGGGACCGATCTCCTCGACGCGCGTGGCTGCGCGCGGCACCGCGTCGAGGTAGCGGTCGATCGAGGACATCAACTCGTCGTGCACGGCGCCGGCCAGCCTACGGTCCCACGTGCGCCGCGGCCGATTCTGCGGGATAGTTAGGCGCTCGCTCGAGCATCGGTTTCGCGCGCACGACCTGGGAGATGGGGACGTGGACCAGGTCAGCTGGGAGTGGCTCTACGCCGAGCACGCCGACCGCGTGCTCGCGTACGCGCGTCGCCGCGTCGATCCGCAGGACGCTCCCGACGTGGTGGCCGAGACGTTCCTCGCGGCTTGGCGCCGGCGCGAGGTGATCCCGACCGATGCCCTCCCGTGGCTGTACGCGGTGGCGCGCAACGTGATCTCGAACTCGCGGCGAGCGGAGCGACGCCGCGACGCGCTGCGCGGTCGCCTCGCCGTCGTCCGAACCGGGGACGGCGAGGATCCGGTTGCGCGCGTCGACGACCAGACCGTGGTGATCTCGGCGCTCAGGCAGCTGCCCCCGATGGAGCGCGAGGCGCTCATGTTGGTGACCTGGGAGGATCTCGAGCCGCATCGCGCGGCCGCCGCGCTCGGGTGCTCTGCCGCGGCGCTGCGCGTCCGGCTGCATCGCGGGCGAAGGAAGCTTCGAGGTTTGCTGAACGCCGGCACGGGACCTTCCTTCGATCCCGAAGGCGGCGTCCCCGACGACCTCCCTCAAGCAGGAGACGCAGGATGGTGAAGCGGCGGAACGACCCGCTGTTCGACACGCTCCGCCGGGCGAACCCCGAGCCCGAGGGCTCGACCGCCGGCTGGCATGCGACCAAGGAGGGGAAGCGCGTCGCCGCGCTCGCGCTCGTGGACGTGCTCGAGGCGCCGCCGACCGGGCGGCCGACGAGGAACCGCCTGGTCATCGTGTTGGTAGCCGCGGCGCTCGCGACGTCCGCGCTCGCTGCCGGCTTCGCGCTCGGCTCGCGGGAGCCCGTGACCGTGACGACGGAGACGGCCTTCTGTCATGACTCGCTGCGGCAAGTTGCCAGCGGGTTTGTTGAACCGCTCCAGGGGAGGACACCCGTACACGCGTGCAGGGCGGTCTGGATGGCGGATTTCGGGGTGCCGGCACCTGCCAGGCTGATCGCGTGCATGAACTACAACGGAGGTATCGACGTCTATCCCGTCTTGGAGGACAGGGATCCGGCCGAGGTGTGCCGGTCGATCGATGCGGCTCCTTACGACCCCGGATTGACTCCATAGGGAGTCATTCGACCGACTTGGACTCTGCTCCCGCTGCTCGAGGCAGGCCCTGCCGGAGGTTGGGCGGCCATGCCTCCGAAGCGAGGAGCCCCATCGCGTAGGCGCGCGCGACCAGACCTGCTCTGTTCTGCGCGCCGAACTTTACGAACAGGTTGCCGATATGCCAGGTCACCGCCTGACGCGTGACAGACATTCGGGCAGCGATCTCTCGACTCGAGAGTCCGAGCGCCACGAGCTCGAGGATCCGACTCTCCGCCGGCGTCAGCTCGCGCATCAGCCGACGCATCTCGGGTAGCTCTCGGAAGAGCGTCGGCAGCCTGCGAAGGGTGCCCATCGGTCCGTCTCTGTCCGGTTGGGCCGGGAGCGTTACGCGCAACTCCACTTTGTCTTTTGCCTAGGGACTTCTTGGACGGCTCGCGCGACAGTCCGGGGAACGCCTGGGAGGGGGTCCGCGATGCGCACCCGGATGACCGTCGTGCTTACGTCCCTGATGTTGTTCCTCGTCGGCACACCGTCATCTCACGCGGATCCTCGGGGGAGCGGGTTGCCGTCCGAGATCGCAAGGGTGTTTCCGCAGGGCCTCCCTCCCGGCGCTACCGTGTACGACTCAGACACCGTTGCCTTTGCAGAGGGGACGGCACTGCTCGACGTCGTCCCCGGCGCGCCGACGAACGGAGCGTGTTCCTCGGGTCAGGTTTGTCTCTGGGAGGACGCGAACTACGAGGGCCAGCGGGTCGTACTCACCCAGTGCGACATCGACGGAGACGGCAACTGCGACTGGTCGAATCTCTCACCGTACCTGTTCAACGACAAGATGAGCTCGTGGAAGAACCGCAGGACGGCCGACGCGAAGTGGGCGTGGGACTCGAACGGCGGAGGAACGCTCCGCTGCATGAACGCGGGCTCGCAGAACCCGGACTTGCCCGACAACATCTTCGGCACGGGGGACAACGACGAAGCGAGCTCGCTGAAGATCTTCAAGACCTCGACGCAGTGCTGAGCAGACGGTAGCCGGAGCCCTCCCGCTCCGCCTCGCCGGCCGCCACGAGCCTTTCGAACGCTTCGCGCGCGGCCTTCGCACCCCAATGGAACGAGTTCCCCAGGTGGTACGGCTGCGCGAACACCATCGTGTCGAGGAACCGCCGAGCCACGCGGAGCCGGGCCTCGTCTTCATTGCGCTGCTTCGGGATCCGGAAGACTCGCACCGTGAGCTCGAGCACACCGGAAGGCCAGCCGTTGCCTTCCTCCTGCGTGCCGAAGCCGGTGACGACGAGAGCGCGGCCGAGCTCGCCCACCGCGCGGTTGAAGCGCTCGGTGCCGCCCGGCCCTTCGATGTCGAGCGCCTCGCGAAGAGCCGCCTTCGACTGCGGCCCCGATCGCAAGAGGATCCGCGCGATGCGGTACGCGCTGTCGGAGAGGCCGGCGTCGCCGAAGTCGTCCGGCTTGCCCTCGCGGGGATACAGGTCGGCCACCATCGCCGGCGACAGGAACGACGTGCGCCCTCGCACGAACTCCCCGTACCACGCGAGCTTCCGGCGCGGCAGCTCGTCCTTCCACCGCCACACGCGCGAGATGTCCGCGTCGTTCCAGTCGGTGACGTCGCGCAGCGGACGGTCGCTGGTTGCATCCCAGAGCGTGGGGACCTCGACGTTCGCCTTGGGAAACAGCAGCGCGAACCCGACGTCGTCGATGAATCGCCCCGCGCGATCGATCCGCCCGAGGTGCGCGCGCGTCTGCCACCAGCGCTCCGCGCGAGCGGCCTCGAGACCTTCCACGGCGGCAAGGATCGCACGGCCCACCGACGGGGATCGATTCGAAGTCGATGTCATCGGGTAACCGGTCGAGTGGAGGTGATGCCGAGATGGCCACCCGAAAGCAGACCCAAGCGGCGAAGCGGAACATCAAGAAGGCGCAGTCGGCGTCCAAGCGGAGACGCACGATCGCGAACCTCCCGAAGTCCGTGCGTCGCGACCTCGGCCGCCAGGCGGCGGCGTCGAGGCGTCGAGACGGATCGCCGGGCCGCGCGCTCGAGGATCGCACGCGCCCGCAGCTCTACGAGCTCGCGAAGCGCCGAGGCATCCCCGGTCGCTCGCGGATGGGCAAGTGGGACCTGATCAAGGCCCTGCGAGAGGCGAGCTAGCTGTCGTTCCCATCATCTGCGGGACCGCACCTGCTCGGCGACGTCCTCGGGGTCGTCACCGAGCAGGTACCGCGGTCCCGTGCCGAGCGCGGCCGCCGCGTCGCTCTTGTTGTACAGCGAGCACCGGGTGAGGGAGAGGCATCCGCACCCGATGCAGGAGGTGAGCTCGTCGCGGAGTCGCTCGAGCGTCGCAATGCGTTCGTCGATGCGGGCTCGCCAGGACTTCGAGATCCGCCCCCACTCGCGAGCGTTCGGCGCGCGGTCGGCGGGCAGCAGTCCCAGCGCGTCGCGGATCTCCTCGAGCGAGAGCCCCACTCGCTGCGCGACGCGGATGAAGGCCACGCGCCGAAGCACGTTCCTCCGATACAGCCGATGGCCCCCGGCGCTCCGCTCCGATCGCAAGAGGTCGATCGACTCGTAGAACCGCAGTGCCGAGGTCGTCACGCCGCTTCGGGCGGCCACCTCGCCGATCGTGATGAGGTCCTCGGGTGACGTCACGGTTCGATCGTACGACAGGTCTTGACTTCAAGTGAACTTCAAGTTGTACGGTCGCGGTCCGACCAGGAGGTTGCCCATGAGCGACTGGGTGTCTACCGTTTCGTACGACAGCCTGCCCGACGTGGGCGGCAAGCTCGTCTCGCACCTCGACAAGCGCCTCGCGCTCTTCCGCACGCCCGCGGGCGTGTTCGCGACCGACAACCGGTGCCCCCACGAGGGCTACGCGCTCGTGCGCGGCGACGTGCGCGAGGACGTGCTCACGTGCGCATGGCACAACTGGAAGTTCCGCCTCGCCGACGGCGAGTGCCTGTTCGGTGGCGAGAACGTTCGCATGTATCCCACGGAGGTTCGCGACGGCATGGTGTTCGTCGACGTCCAGGACGCCCCGAACGAGATCGTTCGGCCGCAGCTCTTCCGGAGCCTGCTCGACGCGATGGGTGAGATCGACGTCGGCCGCATCGCGCGCGACACGATGCGGCTGCAGCGGATCGGGACGCCGCTCGACGAAGTCGTGCGAGAGGGCGTTCGCTACGCGGCACCGCGCGCCGAGTACGGCTGGGATCACTCCCTTGCGACGCTCACCGACTGCCTGCGGCTCGCCGCCATGTTCGAGGGCCCGCTCCGATCGCTGCCGATCGTGCAGGGGCTCACGGTTGCGAGCCAGGACCAGGTTCGTCGGCCGCTGCGTCCCCAGCCGGAGCCGATCGACCCGGTCGCCGCATACGGCTCGCTCGACGACGGACTCGCGGCGTTCCCGGTGCTTGTGGACGACGAGCGCGTGGACGAGGCCGAGGCGCTGTTCCGCGGGCTGCTCGCGGCCGGCGCGTCACGCGACCAGCTCCAGCACGCGCTCCTGTCCGCGATCACCGACCACTTCCTCTCATACGGCCATCCGATGATCTTCTGCCAGAAGGCGTTCGAGCTCGTCGACGCGATCGGCTGGGCCGAGGCCGACACCGTGCTCGCGCCGCTTGTGCCCGACATGACGTGGGGCACGCGCTACGACCGGCTCCCCTACATGCGCCGGTTCCTCCGCGAGTGGGACGCCTCCCAGCTCGACCTCGCGGGCCTCGTTGCACGGCAGAACGGAGGAGCGTTCGACGAGCCCGGCTACCGACGGGCACTGCTCGACGGGTCGCCCGAGGAAGCGTTCGGCGCCCTGCGGACGGCCCTCGAGTCCGGCGTGGCGGTGCGGCGCCTGATCGACCAGACCTCGCGGGCGGCCGCCGAGCGCCTGCGACGGTTCGACATCGACCTCGACCTCGACGACACGAACGAGTGGGGCTGGCTCGACGTCACGCACACGCTCACGTACACCGACGCGCTGCGGTGGGCGTGGTCGGTCGATCCGTCGCCGGAGGTGCTGCGGGGTCTCTTCCACGCGGCCTGGTTCGTGCAGTGGACCGGACGCCTGGACACGCGGGACCCGGACCCTGAGCCGGCCGCGCATCACACCGAGGACGCCGACGACGTGTTCCGCGCGATCGTCGCGCGCGATCCCGACGCCGCGGTCGCGCTCGTCGAAGGCTACCGGGGTCCGGCCGACCGGCTGGAGGTCGCGCTCGGCCGCGGTGCCGCGGAGGACCACAGCGTGGCGCCGATCATGGTCGCGCACACGGTGAAGACCGCGCAGGCCGCGATCGTGGAATCGCGTTCCCTCGGGGACGAGCCGGGCTCGCGCGCGCCGATCGCGGCCGCGGCGAGGTTCCTCGCGTCGCCCAAGCGCGAGCGGTTCGTGTACCAGGCGACGCTCGAGGCCGTGTCGTTCGTCCAGGGCAGGAGCAAGGGCGAGGTCGCCGGCGAGTAGCGGCTACAGCCCGCGCCGCTCGCGAGCTTCGTTCGCGCGCCGGTTGCGCTCCTCGGCCTCCACGACGTCGCCTCGCCGCTCCGCGACCTTCGCGAGCGCGCGCCAGGTCCAGCTCGCGAGCTGCAGCTCGCCGAGCTCCTCCGAGAAACGGATCGCGAGCTTGAGATCCTCCTCGGCCGCGTCGAGCCTGCCGAGCTCGCGCCGGATGATGCCGCGCTCGGCGGTCGCGTCCGCGAGCTCCCAACGAGCCCCCAAGTCCTCGAAGATCGCAATCGCGCGGTCGAGGCCCGGGAGTGCCTCCTCGAAGCGTCCGAGGTCCTCGAGGACGCGGGAGCGCTGCACCGCCGTCATCGCGATGCTGAACTGATCCCCCCGAGCCTCGGCGAGCGCGATCGCCTCCTCGATCAGGCGCATGGCCTCCTCGGAGCCCGAGAGGTCCCCTTGGTTGATCGAGAGCGCCGTCAGCGCCCGGATCCTCGCCCAGCCGTCGTCGCTCTCCTCCGCGATCGCGAGCGCGCGGCGCCAGAGCTTCTCGGCCGACTCGGTGTCGTCGCGATTCCAGGGGACCCAACCCGCGAACAGCAGTGAGCGCGCGATCGCGAACGGCTCGCCCAGGCGTTCGGCGGCCTCGAGGGAGCGGTCGAGCAGCCGCTCGGCCTCGTCCACCTTGCCTTCCTCGACGTTGAGGGCGATGTCGCCGAGGAACCGCAGGGCGATCGCGAGCGTGAAGTCGTCGCCGTGCTCCGTGCCGATCGCCACGGCGCGCGTGAGTGCCTCGCTCGCGCCCGGGTACTCGCCCAGCCAGTAGCGGGCCTCGCCGATCCCTGCAAGCGCGCGCGCCTCGCGCACGCCCCACCGCTCCTCGGGTCCGGCGAGCGCGAGCATGCGCTCGTACAGCGCGACGGCCGGACGGCTCTCGGTCCGTCGCCTCGCCCGGTCGCCGGCCTCGAGGAGCGCGTCGGCCGCCCGCTCGGGCAGCCGGCGATCCTCGGGGTCGAGGTCGAGCGAGGCGATCGCCGCGAGCTCGAAATGGTCGGCGGCCCAGGACGGATGGCCCGCCGCGAGAAGGGAGTCGGCCACCAGCTCGTGCAACCGCATCCGCTCCCGCTTCGGCAGGCTCCCGTACGCGACCTCACGAAGCGTCGCGTGGCGGAAGCGCCAGCGCGGTGTCGAGGCGAACTCGTCCCGCACGAGGATCTCGGCCTCCTCCAACTGGTGCAGGTCCTGAACGGCCGCGCCGCCCACGACCGCGAGCTCCGGCTCGTCGAACGACACGAGGAAGACCGAGCTACGGCGGACGATGTCGCGGAGGCTCGGTTCGAGGTCGTCCAGGCGCGCCGCCACCACCGCCTGGACCGTCGGCGGTAGCAGGGGGCGCTGCTCGGCGGGGTGCTCCTCCTCAAGCCGCAGGCACATCCCGGTCGTCTCCACGATGAAGAACGGGTTCCCGCCGGCCCGCTCCGCGATCGCGGTGGCCTCGACCTCCTGGATCTGGTCGCCGCCGGCCTGCCGCACGAGCTCCAGAGCCTCGTCGGGGGGCAGTGGCTCCAGCCGCATCGTCATCGCGTTCGTCGCGCCCTCTCCCCAGCGTGGCCGTTCCTCCAGGAGCGACGGTCGGGCGAGCGCGAGGATCAACGCGTGCCGGGGGCCGTGGCGCGCCCGCGCCGCGAGTCGTTCGACGAGGTCGAGCATCGGCGCCGGCAGCTGCTGCAGGTCGTCGAACGCGAGCACCACCGGCGCGTCGCGCGCCACGCCCTCGAGCAGCGCGAGGAAGCCCGCCTGCACGTCGGCGACGAACGCGGACTCGTCGCGCCGGTACGCCGTGAGGCCGAGCAGGAGCGCGAGCCGCCGCGTCGTGCGCTCCGCGTCGTCGCGCAGGCACCAGCGGTCGACGGTCTCCTCCAGCCGCCGCCTCGCCTTCTCCGCGGGATCGGTGTCCTCGATGTTCGCGATGTCGCGAACGATCGCGGCCGCCGCGGCGAACGTCGCCGTGTCGGTATGGGACTGGCCGCGTCCGGTGACGACGGTGACGCTTTCGTCGATCCCGGCGAGCAATTCGTCGGCGAGGCGCGACTTCCCGATCCCCGACTCGCCCACGACGGTGAAGAGCAACGGCTTCCCGGCCGACGCCACGCGCGCGACGCAGTCGCGGAGGATCGCGAGCTCGCTCGCGCGACCCACGAACGGGATCGTCCGGCGGACCGAGCGCGTCGTGAGCCCCTCGACGGGATGCCCGACGAGGCCTTCGTCGAACCCCTTCGCGTCGATCGTTCGCGGATCGCCGAACGACAGCGCGGACTCCGTGAGCGAGTACGTGGTCCCGCCGACGAGCACCTCGCCGGGCGCAGCCGCCGACTGCAACCGCGCGGCTGCGTTCACGACCTGGCCGGTGACCAGCAGCTGTCCCGCCGGCCCCACGCCGGTCGCGGCTTCGCCGGTCTCGACCCCGATGTGGACGTCGAGGGGGTCGACGAGCCCCAGCGAGCGGGAGAGCCGGCGTGCGCGGTCGCGGATCGCGAGGCCGGCGCGCACCGCGCGTACCGCGTCGTCCTCGTGCACCTGCGGGAGACCGAAGACCGCCATCACCGCGTCGCCGATGAACTTCTCCGGCCTGCCGCGAAGCGTCTGCAGCTCCTCGGTCACCGCGTCGAAGAATCGGCCGAGCACCTCGCGCGCGCGCTCCGGGTCCAGTCGCTGCGCGAGCCCCGTCGAATCGACGAGATCCGCGAACAGGACCGTGACCATCTTGCGTTCCTCGGTGGCGAGCGGCGCGTGCACCGACGCGCCGCAGTTCGGGCAGAACTGAGCGCCTTCGGGGAGCGGTTGGCCGCAGACCGAACAGTTCATCGAGGGAGCATACGGCCGGCGTACGACGCCATGAGGTGCGTCACATCGGGCGCGACTTGTCACTCTTTCTGCCTTTGCTTGTCACTCTTTCTGCTTCCACGAAGCCGCAGGTCAGACCGTGTTCTTGCAGGTCAGAGCGCACTTGACGGTGCGCGCGCCGGAACGTAGGTTCCCCCTCGGTCCCAGGGGGCCGAACAGATCGAAGCAGGGAACCGAGCGGGCCAGAGCCGTAAGGCGACTCGGGGTACCTGTGGGTATGGGTGGGAAGCGCAACTGCCTGTGCCTGCGGGGTACCTGGGAATCCCCAAAGCCGAGGTATCGCGAGGAAACCAAGCCGGTCGCGAGGTTCCCTGGGACCACTTTCTTTCCCGGGCTCAGCTCCCGGGCGCGATCGCCTCCGCCGGCACGGTCCCCACGATCCTGGTGCCGCGTCCTCGCTCCGACTCCACGAGCAGAGAGCCGCCGAGCGCATCCATCCGGTCGGTCATGCCCTGGATGCCCGTCCCGGCGTGCGTGACGGCCTGGTCGAACCCCGAGCCGTCGTCTTCGACTTCGACCCGAAGCTCGCCGTGACCCGACGTGATCCGCACCGTCGCGCGCGAGGCGTTCGCGTACTTCGTGACGTTCTGCAGCGCCTCGAGGCAGCAGAAGTACACGGCCGCCTCGACCTCCGGCGCGAAGCGGAGACGCGCGTCGGCCTCGATCACCACCGGCAGCGGGACCTTGCGCGCCTGCGACTCGAGCGCGGCCGCGAGCCCCTGGTCGGCAAGGAGCGGGGGGTAGATGCCGCGTGCGAGATCGCGAAGGTTCTCGAGGGTCTCGGTGGCTTCGACCTGGAGCTGGCCGAGGATCTCGCGGGCCTTGGACGTGTCGCGCTCGGTCATCTGCTCCGCGAGACGAAGCTTCACCGCCATCGCGACGAGCTGTTGCTGCGCACCGTCGTGGATGTTGCGCTCCAACGCCTTCGCGCGGGCGTCCTGCGCGGTCACGATGCGACGGCGGGACGCGCGCAGCTCCTCGATCAGCCGCACGTTGCGCAGCACCAGCCCGGTTTGGGCGGCGACGTCGTTCAACAGCCGCTGCTGATCGGGCGTGAGCGGGTCGCTCGGCGGCATCACCGCCGTGATCGCTCCGAGCAGCTCGCCCCCGTGCCGCACGGGAAAGGCGTGCACTCGCGGCGCGAACTCGGGAAGCTCGTCGTCGGCGATCCGAACCGGCGCGACCGCGCCGTTCGAGGGCCAGGACGCCGCCGGGCGAAGCTCCGTTCCCACGCGAAGCCACACGCACGCCTCGGTGGCGCCAGTGCCCGCCGAGAGGATCTGTACCATGCGCGGCAACACGTCCTCGGTCGAGTACGTGGCCGCGGCTCGTTCCGAGAACTCCGACAGCACCTCGTACGGCGTGGCGCGCTCCCCGTAGACCAGCCGGTTCGCGAGCCGTTGCGCGCCGCGCCGCACCGGTTGGAATGCGATTGCCACCACCGCCGCCGCGATGCCCGAGAGCAGCGGACTCTGGCGGTCGCCCACGATCGCGCCGACCCCTACGACGATCCCGACGTACACGATCGTGATGAACGCCGCGATCGAGCCGAACACGACCGCCTTGCTGATGAAGACATCGATCTCGTAGAGGCGGTACCTCACGATCGCGATGCCGATCGCGGCGTAGAGCGACAACAGCGCGATCGAGAACGCGAGCGACGCCCAGGTCGTGTTGCCAAAGAAGGTGAGGGTGTACGCGATGAAGACGAACGCGGTCGCCGTCACGAACCACTTGAGCTGCAGGCGCTCCTCGCCGTGCGCGCGCCGAAACCGGAGGCCCAGCGCGACGAAGGCCATGAGCATGCCGCCCGCCACCCCGAGCGCGCCGGCGGTGAAGACGATGGTCGCGACCCGATCCAGGGCCGACTCGGTCGAGGGGACGTCGACGCTGAAGGGCTTCGACCAGGCCAGCGACGCGAAGATCACCGAGCTCACGAAGAGCAAGATGTAGAGAGTGGCCGCCGCCCCTGCGAAGGGACGCCATCGCGCCGAGGGCAACGACCCCGTCGGGAACAGCAGCAGCAGGAACACCAGCAGCGAGATCGGGATCGGCCAGCTCATGTTCGTGAGCCATCCCGCGAACAGCGCACCGGGGAGCGAGCCGGGGTCGGCGAACAGCGCGTGCAGGCCGTAGCACTGGGCGAAGTTCTGGATCGCGAGGAACACGCCCGCCACCAGGAAGATCCAGCCGATCGTGTGGCGGGGCCGCCGCGAGAGGATCACGATCGCGAGGACGGGGACCCCGATGTTCGCGACGACGTCCAGGATCGGGGCGACTCCCCACCGGTTCCCGACGTTCGCCGGGAAGACGGCGGCCCGATCGAGGAACATGAACCCGAGGCTGCCGGCCATCAGCAAGATCGAGGTGCCTCCGACCCACCAGGCCAGCCGTCTCGTCGTCGCCGGTTTCATCGTTGGTTGTGCATTGTCCGCTTCCCTTGGCCCCGGGGAGAAGGGTGGGAGCACCACGCCTCCACGCGCGTTGCCCTCCGTGCCCGAACTTCCGCTTGACAAGCTAACACCGTTAGCCTAGCTTGAGTCTCGGGCTCACAGTGTGAGCGAGCGAGAGGGGGGTTGGTTATGAAGGAGCTCGACGAGACCATCGAGGTGCGTGCGACACCACAGGAGGTCTGGGCCGTGCTCATGGACGTGGAGAGCTACGGCGAGTGGAACCCGTTCCTCCAGATCGAGGGCGACCTGCGAGTTGGAGCCCGGCTGAGCGTGCAGATCTCCCCCGTGGGCGAGCGCGCGATGACGATCCGTCCGACGGTCACGATGGTGAAGGACGGACACGAGCTTCGCTGGCTGGGACGGCTCCTGATGCACGGCATCTTCAACGGTGAGCACATCTTCCGCATCGAGGAGATCGATCCGGGGCGCGTGCGCTTCGTGCAGCACGAGCGCTTCACCGGCGTGCTCGTTCCGTTCCTGTGGAAGAGGCTTCGCGACGGTGGAACTCGGAAGGGCTTCACCGCGATGAACGAGGCGCTCGCGGCCCGCGTCGTCGAACGCCGCGTCGCCGGAGCTCGATGAGCGGCGTGATCGACGCCGGACCTCGGGTACGCGAGGCTGTGACCGTCGCGCTCGACATCCTCGAGCGCGAGGGTCGCGACGCCCTCACGATGCGAAGCCTCGCCGGGCGGATGGGGATCCGCGCCCCCTCCCTCTACAAGCACATCCGGGGGAAGGAGGAGCTGGACGCGCTCATGATCGCCGAGGGGTTCCGCCGGGCCGGCGCGGCGCTGCACGAGGCAAGCGACGCCGCGCCCCCGGGTTCGACGCGCACGGCTCTCTTGCTCGCCGTCGCGCACGCGTATCGCGCCTGGGCGCTCGCGCATCCGCACCTCTACCGGCTCATGACCGGCGGGCCTCTTCCGAGAGATCGAATGCCCGAAGGCCTGGAGGCGTGGACGGCCGAGCCGCTCGTGCGAGCCGCCGGCGACCCCGATCTCGCCCGAGCCGCGTTTGCGTTCGCGCACGGAATGACGATCCTCGAGCTGGACGGACGCTTCCCGCCGGGCGCGGATCTCGGCGGCGCGTGGACGGCCGGCGTCGAGGCGCTCGCCCGGTAGCGCGAGCCTAGAAGTCGCGGCGGCCTTCGAAATGCTCGGCGACCTCCGGTCGAGTGAGCTGGTACAGCGCAACGCGCTGCCCGCCGGGAGTTCGGAAGGAGCAGCAGGGTCCGTGCGGGATCTCGAAGCTTCCCTCGCGCTCCCAGCCTTGCGATTCGAGTTCCCTGAGCGCCGTGTCGAGGTTGGGCACGCGGTAGATGAGGATCGCGCGCTCGTCCTCGAGGTGGTCGGTGAGGAGCACGAGCGGCGGGTCCTCGGTGAGCCGTACGGCCGCGACCTTCGTGCCCATCGCGTCGATCGCGAACACCACCTGTCCGTCGAGCACGTGGACGAAGTACGCGAGGTCGGCGGGGACGTCCGTGCTGGGCGTGTAGATGAAGTCCAGCTGCTCGAACGGGCTCGGGTCGGTCACGGGATCCGCGCGCCGTTCTCCTTCACGTTGCGGAACCGTAGCAGGAGTGGAGATGATCCCCGGATCGAGAAAGGAGTCATCATGGCGGGCAAGGGTGATGGGACGAAGGCGAAGCCCTGGGTGCTCGCGACGCCGAGCGGCGGTTCCGAGTTCCAGATGTATCGGGACCCGGAGGCGGATCCTCCGGCGCTCGTCTGCACGGTGGGCAAGACCGAGCTTCGCTACCACCTGCGCGCGATCGACGACCTCCACGCGATGCTGAAGGCGCACGGCGACTGGATGCCGCTCGGGAACGCGGACGAGCAGAAGCCGGCAGCCGAGGGCACCGTCGAGGCCTGGGCGCGGTCTCCGGACAACCCGGTCGGCGGCTGGTACGGGCTCAAGAAGGGACTTCGCGGCCGGTTCGGCAACTACGTGCCCCCGGTCCTGGAGGTCCTCGGGCTCGCCGAGGTCGAGCACAACCCCAGGAACAACCGCATGCGCGCGGTGTAGGAGCGTCATAGCGTTAACGCTATGAGGTTGATGTCTTACCTGCTATGCTCCCAAACATGGGAGCGGCATCGAATCTCGTTCGCGAGGCACGCCGTCGCGCGGGCCTGACGCAGCGACGCCTCGCCGCCCTTACCGGCACGACCCAATCGGCAATCGCCCGGATCGAGAGCGGCGTCACCGAGCCTTCGTTCGAACGGGTCGCCGAGCTGGTGCGGGCGTGCGGCCTGCAGCTGATCTCGCGCCTCGCGCCCGACGACGACGCCGACTGGTCCGTGGCGTCTTCGAACCTGCGGCTGAGTCCGGAAGCTCGGGTGCGCCAGCACCAGGCGGCGGTTCGGTTCGCCCGCGCCGGCAGAGAGGCCCGCGAGCGTGACCGAACCTGAGTTCCAGCCCGAGCGGATGCTCGAGGTACTTCAACGGCACGGCGTCCGGTTCGTCCTGATCGGGGGGTTCGCCGCGGTGATCCACGGTTCGCCGTACGTCACCTTCGACATCGACGTGGTCCCGGAGCGAGGCGCCCGGAACTTCGAGCGCCTCTCCGCGGCGCTCGACGAGCTGCACGCCCGCGTGTGGACGTCGAGCGAACCGGAGGGTATCCCGTTCGGCCACGACGAGGACTCGCTCGCACGCGTTGCCGTGTGGAACCTCGTCACCGACTTCGGCCGCCTCGACCTCACGCTCGAGCCGAGCGGCACGCGCGGCTACGACGACCTCGCGCGCGACGCCGTGCATCTCGCGATCCTCGGCACCGAGGTGGACGTGGCGTCGCTCGCCGACGTGATCCGGTCGAAGGAGGCCGCCGATCGCGACAAGGATCGGCTCGTGCTTCCGGTGCTGCGCCGCATCCTCGCCTCGGGAGGCGCCGGGTGAGCGGCGTCCTCAGGTCGGCCTGAGCAGCACGACGCCGGCCACCACGACGGCCGCCGAAGCCAGCCTGACATGGTCCGCGCGCTCGTGGAGGATCACCACGCCGATCGCGGCCGCGAACAAGACGCTCGTCTCGCGGAGCGCCGCCACGAACGCGAGGGGCGCTCTCGTCTGCGCCCACAGGGTGATGCCGCTGGGTGCCGCGGCACGGCGCTCGCGAGCTGAGCGCCGCGTCAGCGGCGGTCCTCGAAACTGCCGCGTCCCTGCTCGTGTGACACCGGCGCTAGGGTGGAGGTGGAGGTGATCGGCATGGACGTGCTGCAGAGGGTGGAACAGATGAAGGAGTCGATGACCGCGAAGCGCGTCTTCGGAGATCCGTACGAGAAGAACGGCGTGACCGTGATCCCCGCGGCGCGCGTGCAAGGCGGTGGCGGTGCCGGCGGCGGCGAGGGTCCCGACGGCCAAGGATCCGGGTCCGGCGGCGGGTTCGGCGTGAACGCGAAGCCCGCCGGGGCGTTCGTGATTCGAGGGGACGACGTCGCGTGGCGCCCGGCGATCGACGTGAACAGGATCGTGTTCGGCGCGCAGGTGATCGCGCTGGTTGCGCTCCTTGTCGTTCGGTCGATCTCGAAGTCGCGCGGCGAGAGGGAGCGCTCGGTCTAGAGAACCTCGGTGACGTCGCTCGCGAGCGCGGCGGTCCACCACGCGGCCGCGGCGACAAGCGCGGCCCGCCCCGCCCAGCGCACGACCGCCGAGCTCCAGAGCGCCGCGAGCACCGGTGGGAGCGGCGCCACCAGGAAGACCAAGAGTACGCCTGCGCCGAGGAGCCCGAGCTGTCCGATGAACGCCAGCAGGATCGGGAAGAGCCCGGCCGCGATCCAGGCGCGCACTGGTGGCCGGCCGGTGCTCCTCGACAGCGACCGGTCGACGAAGCGGCTCATCGCGTAGCCGTACATGAACGGCAACGCGACGAACATGGCGACCGCGAGGCTCAGCGGCTCCAGTCTCGTGAAGTCGATCCCGCCGGGCCTGATCGCCTCGGCCCCGCCGATCACGCCGGCGAGGCCGGCGACGATCCACGGCCGAACGCGTTCGGGTAGCCACGCGCGAACGATCAGGTAGGCGACGGCGCCGAAGGCCCCGAGCACGGCCGTCACCCCGACGAGAAAGAGGGTGGCCGAGCTCACGACGCCGATCGTGAAGTCATCGTCCGTCTGGAGCCCGTGCAGGTTTGGGTCCGAGGTGAGCCGAAGCACGAGCATCGCGAGCCGACCACCGATGCCCCCGATGACTGCGCCGGTGGCGAGTCCCACGAGTACCGTCCGGCCGAGCGTCTCGACGCGCCAGAACAACCCTGGCGTGATCCTCGTGGTGGTTCCCCCGGCAACGCCCATGCCGGCGTCAGTCTCCGGTTGGCATGCGACCGAAGGGGAGGGTGGCACCCACCCAACCCGTCGGAAGCTAGCCGGTGCATCCTGTGACCGGGCGTAGGGTTGAGCCGATGGCGGGTGAAACGCAGCTCAGTGCCGGCACGCCGCGCTCCTCGGCGGGTCTGCGCGTGCTCGTGGCGTTCGCGATTGGCATCGTCGCGTCGTCGATCGCAGCCTTCCTCACGGCCTGGCAGGTCGCGGTGCTCATCGGCTGGGATGCAACGGCGATCGTCTTCCTCGCCTGGGTGTTCCTCGCCGTGCACGCCCTCGGCGGCGAGGCCACCGCCTTGCACGCCACCTCCGAGGACCCGTCCCGTGCGGTTGCGGAGCTCATCCTCATCTCCGCGAGCGCGGCGAGCCTCGTCGGCGTGGGTGTCGTCCTGTTCAAGGCCTCCAACGAACACGGCGGTGCGAGAGCGTTGTCGATCGGGGTGGCGTTCCTGAGCGTCGCCCTCTCGTGGGCCGCCGTGCACACCGTGTTCCTGCTGCGGTACGCGAGCCTGTACCACTCGAACGGCCCCGGCGGCATCAAGTTCCCCGGCACGGAGATGCCCGACTACGGCGACTTCGCGTACCTGGCCCTAACGATCGGGATGACGTACCAGGTCTCGGACACGCAACTGGAGGACCAGACCATCCGAAGGACCGCGTTGCGCCACGCGCTCCTCTCGTTCGTGTTCGGCACCGGGATCCTCGCGATGACGATCAACGTCGTCGCCGGCCTCGTCCGACCCTAACCCCTTCTTCCCGCGGGACGTGTAACGGTCCAGCCCGACGCGGATACGGACCGTCGACATCGTCCCGAAGGGGGTTCACATGCAGGAGGACATGATGGGCGGCCGGGTCTACGTGCAGACCAACGAGCCGCAGAACCAGGTGGTGGCGTTTCGCCGCTCGAGCGACGGCTCGCTCGAGGAGATCGGGAGCTACCCGACCGGCGGGAAGGGCGACGGCGTCCCGCACCTCACCTCGCAGGGCTCCTTGGTGCTCACCGGCGACGGCAAGCGCCTGCTCGTGACGAACGCCGGCGGCGACGACGCCGGCGTGTTCGACGTCACCGACGAGGGCCTCGAACTGCGTCAGACGGTCGCCACGCCGGCCGCGCCGAAGAGCGTTACGGAGCACGACGGCGTCGTGTACGTGCTCGGAACCGCCGAGCCCAGCTTGGCCGGCTTCCGCATGAGCGACGCGAGCCTCACGCCGATCGACGGCTCCGCCCGGATGCTGCCTGCGGACTCGAGTCCCGCTCAGGTCGGATTCACCCCGAGCGGCGACGCGCTCATCGTCACCCAGCGCGGGACCGACTCGATCGTGGCCTTCCCGGTTAACGCCGACGGAACGCTCGGCGAGCCCACCGAGACCGCCTCCTCGGGTCCCACTCCCTACGGGTTCGCGTTCACGAGCCGCGGCGTCCTGGTGGTCACCGAGGCCTTCCGCGCGGAGAAGGGTGCCGCCGCGGCCTCCTCGTACCTCGTGAACGGCACGACGGTGAGGCCCGTGACCGGTTCCGTGGGGAACGGACGCAGCGAGATCTGCTGGGCGGTCGTGAAGGACGATCGGTTCGCGTTCACCACGAACTTCGCCGACGGCGCGGTCTCCCGCTACGCGATCGCGGAGGACGGATCGTTGAGCCTCGAGGACGCCGTCGCGGGCACGTCGGTGGAGGGCCACACGGGCCTCCGCGATGAGGACCTCAGCGGCGACGGGGCATTCCTGTACGCGATCGACGCCGATGCCGGCAAGGTCTTCGGCTGGAGCGTTGGTGACGACGGCTCGCTCATGGCAGTGGGCTCGTGGGGAATGCTGCCCGCCACGGCGTCCGGATTGGCTGCGAGCTGACCGTGCGAACGGAGCCGCTCTACCGCGTGACGTTCGCGACGCCCGAGAGCTGGAGCGTCACGTTGGATGGGGCGGCGGGTACCGAGGGACTGAGCTTCCTGATCGCCGAGGGGCGCTGCGAGGGGCGCCTCTCGGCGCGGTACCGCGGAGCGAACTTCCCCCGCCGGCGCGCCGACGGCGTCCTGACGCCATCCTTTCGTGGCGCGCTCGAAACCGACGACGGCGCCACGATCCTGTTCGCATGGGACGGTCTCACGCGCACCGGTCCCCAGGGGCGGCGCGAGCTTCTCGGGAGCATGACCCACACGACCGACGACGATCGCTACCGGTGGTTGAACGATCGCGTGTGCGCCGTGACGGGTGAAGTCCGCCCCCGATCCGAGGGCGGCTTCGACGTCGTGCTCGAGGTCGCCGAGCTCGTGTGGGAGCCGATGGAGCGCTCCTAGAACTCGTACTTCCCCTCAGCGAACGCGTCGATGGCGGCGTTCGAGCCAGCCACCAGCGTGACATCGAGGTACACCGCACACACGTCGTCGTGCCAGAGGACCTGCATCGGCTCGTCCGCAATGTCAGCGGAGTCGATCGTGGCCAGCAAGGTGGCCCCTGAATGAATCTCGATGGTCCACGTGCCCGTGCCTGGCCCGATGAGCCATCCGGGCCTGCACTGCAAAGTACCGGCGAAGAAACTCATGGACGCCGAGGTATCCGGAAGCACCGTGAACGATCCACCGTAGGCGCTTGGGTCAACGAGCGTGGTCGTTCCTACGGTCGTGAGGTTGGTGAGGCTGTCGTCGTCCAACGGTACGACGACGTCCTGGTAGGACGATTCCGTCCAGTTGCCCTGTGCGTCGGTAGCAATCACGTAGAACTCATAGGCGTGATCCTCCGTGCCGGTGAAGAGCGGCGCCTGGGCTCCGCCACCGGTCCCGGACGCGGCCATGCTCCAGATGCCGGAAGCGTCGTAGTCCATGCTCCAGAGCTCCCACGTAGCCACGCCGGAGCCGCGCTTGTCGCTCAATGTGAAGTCCACGGGAAACGTGGTGGAGTTCGACACCGCAGTAGAGAGCGTCGGTGGGTTCCACGTCACCTTCGGGGCCGTGAAGTCCCGCAGGTACAGCGGGAAGTCGTTCGGCATGGCGTCGACGCATCCCTTCGGTGGACACGGCGACCCGTCCCAGATCGAGAACAGCGCCCATTCGTGGGTGTTGTAGATGTCCAGCGTCGCCATGTTCAGTGTCAGCTTGATCGTCTTGTTGGATGGCTTCTTGGCCATGCCCTTGTCGTAGAACCCGAGGTCGCAGTCGGTGGCCACCCAACGGAGCTTGTGCTTCTCGAAGTAAATGAACGCGCACCGTTCGAACACGGACTTGTCGTTCTTCTTCCGGTCGCGGTCGAACGCGAGCAGCAGGTAGCGATCGCGATCGATATCGAGTCGACTTGCCTTGAAGCCCTTGTACGTCTTGATCGTGAAGGTCATGTGGGCGCCGCCGTCGGTCCGGGTGACCTCGGCGAGGTCAAGTGGACTCTTGGAGTCGTCTCCGTCGGTGAAGGTCTCCCCGTAACCGCCGGCACGTGCGGGGATCGCTATGACGAGGGCAAGGACGAAAGCGCAGGCCGCAAGCCTGGACACCCATTTCGCCATGATGCATCCCTCTCTCGCGGGGGGAGCGTAGCCCTTCCGAGGCGCCGTGCGTACCCCATCGCCGCCGCGGTCCCTACGCGCGAGACTGCCTACGCGATCGCGGGACTCTTCCTCGGTGTCGAGCTCATGTCCCGGCTCAACCCGGAGCGATCCGAGGCGGAGAACGTCTTCGACATGCTCGAGTCGATCGCCCGAGGTGATCGAGCAGACCGCGCCGTTGCTCGCCGGCATGTTCGCGAGTGATCCCGCAGGAACCAAACCGGCCCCTTGAGTCGTCGAGGCCCGCCGAGGCCTATGCCCTTCGTCAATGGAGCAGGATTCGCACGACCATGGCGAACTGATCGGTACCGCCCACGTCGCCCTGCCAGCCACCGATGAGCAAGTGGTGCCCAGCGTCGATGGTGGCGGCGTCGCCGACCTCGTGCTCACCGAAGTCGACGATCGAGATGCCGTCGCCATCGCCGTCCGGGTTGAAATCCGGATCGACGAGACCGTCGGAGGTGAGCCGCATGACGAACAAGTCGTTCGTCGCATCGAAGGCGGTGTCGCGCCGAGTGCCGGTCATGAGGATTCGACCGTTCGCCTGGACGAGGGTGTGTGAGACGGAATCGAACGTGTTGGGGTAGTCGAAGAAGCCGTCCCCGGCGAATGTCGAGTCGATGGTCCCGTTGTGTTTGACTCGCGCAACCTCGATCGAGGCGTCGTCGAAGTACCCGGCTCCGGTCGTCGCGACCCAACCGTCGTGGTTCCTTCCCACCGCCAGGAGGGAGTCGGCGTTGATCGTGGGATCCCACGTCTTCACTCCGAACGCCTCGTTCACCACGCCGTCCGACGACACTCGCTGCACGAACGGCTGGGCTCCCGTGGGTGTCGTCAATGTTCCGAACACTGTGATCGGGCCGCTCCCTTTGGCGAACATGTCAGCCAGGCTGACGTTGGTCCCCGGGACCCGAAGCAGGATCCTGCCGTTCTTGCCGAAATGCGTGTCGATCGTGCCGTCCCGGTTCAGCGCGATGACCTCACCGCGGAGCGGTGTTGTCGAGATCGTTGCTGCGATCAGGATCCGCCCCTTGGTGAGCTGCATGGCATCCGGGTGTTCGTTCATTGACGACTTGTGGAGATGAACGATGCCCTCGCCGCTGAAGGAGTGATCGAGGTGACCGTCGGGCGTGATGCGCGCGACCGCCGGATGCTGACCGTTCGCTACGTCATCTCCGAAGACGATGATCCGATCCTGAGCATCGAGCATCGCCCCAAACGCGGCGCCATTGTTGACGTCGAACGAATATCTCCCATCCCCCGAGAAGCTCGCGTCCTCCCGTCCGAGGCGTCGGAAGCGCGCGATGCTCCAACCCTTGTCCGAGCCGCCGACGGCGACGATCCGCTTGTCCTGCTGGATGACGAGATCGGTGAAGCCACCGTTGGTCGGGGATCGCAACACGACGATGCCGTTGATCCCGAAGGCCTTGTCCACCTGCCCGGCGAACGTGCTCTCGGCGAAGGCCTCGAGCTGCGACGGGACGACCAGCGCGAGGGAAACGACAAGTACCTTC
>DATBIS010000024.1:0-14337 GCA_036556805.1 Actinomycetota bacterium
CGTCGACCTGCTGGCGAGCGGGCAGGGGGTCTTCGCGATCGCCGTGGACAAGGTATGGACGGACCTGGAGGGGACCCTGGCCAAGGGCGGCCGGAAGGGCCGCGGCACCCGCGCGGCAGGAGGCGCGTGAGCGAGAGCGCCGCGGCGGCCTCGCCGCCGGTTCTGGGGAGCGATACGGTCCGGTTCGCGCACGCCAGCGAGCGCCAGTTCGCGCAGCTGCTCGACTTCTACCAGATCGACTGGGAGTACGAGCCGAGGTCCTTCGACCTCGAGTGGGATCGGGACGGCGGCGTCGTCCAGCGGTTCACGCCCGACTTCTACCTCCCGCAGTACGACCTGTACATCGAGATCACGACGCTCAACCAGCGGCTCGTGACGAAGAAGAACCGGAAGGTGCGCCGGCTCCGGGAGCGCTACCCCGAGATCAAGTGCAAGGTCTTCTACCAGCGCGACTACCTGTCCCTCGTGACGAAGTACGGCCTCGAAGACCGCTCGGGGTGACGCCGGGCAGCGGGCGCGGTCGCTCGTAGACTGCCCCCCGTGAAGTTCGCCCCGCACACCGAGGACGACGTTCGCGAGATGCTCGCCGGCGCCGGACTCTCCTCGATCGACGACCTTTTCGCGCAGATCCCCGCCGAGGTGCGTCTGGATCACAGGCTCGACATCGCCGACGGGGTGTCGGAGATGGAGCTCGCGGCCGACCTCCGGGCGCTCGCGCGCGCGAACCGCTCTGCCGAGGACCTCACGTGCTTCGCGGGAGGGGGCGCCTACGACCACTACGTCCCGTCGATCGTGTGGGCGCTCGCGGGTCGATCGGAGTTCTACACGTCGTACACGCCCTACCAACCCGAGCTCTCCCAGGGCGTGCTGCAGGTGCTGTTCGAGTACCAGTCGATGATCTGCGAGCTCACCGGGCTCGAGGTCTCGAACGCGTCGCTCTACGACGGCGCGACCGCGCTCGTCGAGGCCGTGAACATGGCGCGGGCCCGGCGAGCCGGCCGCGTCGTCGTGTCGGCGGGCGTCGACGAGCGATACGTGGAGGCGCTGCGCACCTACGGCCGCGGGTCGGGGTACGAGCCGGAGGTCTTGCCGATCGACGCGCGCCCCGATCTCGGCGACGACGTCGCCGCCGTCGTGGCGCAGTTTCCGGATCGCACGGGGGCCCTGCGACCGGTTGCCGATCTGTTCGCGGCCGCCGCGGCCGCCGGCGCGAGGTCGATCGAGGTGTTCGACCCGCTGTCGCTCGGCGTGCTCGCGCCGCCGGCGGAGCTGGGGGCCGACATCGCCGTTGCCGAGGGACAGTGCCTCGGCAACCACCTGAACTACGGCGGCCCGTATCTCGGCGTCCTCGCCGCGCGGATGGAGGACGTCCGCAGGATGCCCGGCCGCATCGTGGGGGAGACGCTCGACGTCGAGGGCCGGGTCGGCTACGTGCTGACGCTGCAGGCGCGCGAGCAGCACATCCGCCGGGAGAAGGCGAACTCGAACATCTGCACGAACCAGACCCTCATGGCGATCGCGGCCACCATCTACCTCGGGTGGCTCGGTCCCCGGGGCCTCGAGGAGCTCGGGCGGCAGTGCTCGGCCCGGGCCGCGTACGCGGCGGATCGCCTGTGCGCGGTCGGCGGCGTCGAGCTCCTGCACCCGGGCGTGCCGTTCTTCAAAGAGTTCGCGCTGCGGCTCCCGCGGCCGAGCGCCGACGTCGTCGACGACCTCCTCGCGCACGACCTGCTGGGCGGTGTGCCGTTGCCCGACGCGGACGGTCGCGCGTTGCTCGTCGCGGTCACGGAGAAGCGCTCTCGCGAGGAGATCGACCACTTCGCGCGCGCCCTCGCCGAGGTGCTTGCGTGACCACCGAGGGCGCGCCGGTACGCCGCCAGGGACCGCCGACGGGGGAGGGGACCGTCCGCGACCTCTCGCGGCCCGGCCGGCGAGCGTCGACGCTGGGGCCGCTCGACGTGCCGGACGCGATCGTCCCGGAGGCGTTCGCACGGCGGCGCCCCGCCGACCTGCCCGAGGTCTCCGAGATCGACCTCGTACGCCACTACACGCGGCTGTCGCAGATGAACTACGGGGTGGATACGGGCTTCTACCCGCTCGGCTCGTGCACGATGAAGTACAACCCGAAGGCCGCGGAGGAGGTCGCCGCGTTCCCTGGGTTCCGCCGGCTCCATCCGCTCCAGCCGCACGCCACCACGCAGGGGGCGCTCGAGCTGCTCTTTCGGCTCGAGGCCATGCTCTGCGAGATCACCGGCATGTCTCGCGCGACGCTGCAGCCGCCGGCCGGCGCGTGCGGCGAGACGACCGGCCTCCTCATCATGCGCGCGTACCACGAGGAGCGCGGTCGCCGACGCACGAAGGTCATCATTCCCGACTCGGCGCACGGCACCAATCCGGCGAGCGTGCACCTGGGCGGCTTCCAGGCCGTACCCGTTCCCTCGGACGCGCGGGGCCTCGTGGACGTGGGAGCCCTCGAGAAGCTCGCGAACGAGGACGTCGCGGGCCTCATGCTCACGAACCCGAACACGCTCGGCCTCTTCGAGGAGGAGATCGACGACATCGCGCGCATCGTGCACGACGTCGGCGGGCTCGTGTACTACGACGGCGCGAACCTCAATGCGATCCTCGGCCGGTGCCGACCGGGCGACATGGGGTTCGACATCGTGCACATCAACACCCACAAGACCTTTGCGACGCCCCACGGCGGGGGAGGGCCGGGCGCCGGTCCCGTGGGCGTGGTGGAGGAGCTCGCGCCGTACCTGCCCTCGCCGACCGTGGAGCGCGCCGACGACGGATCCTTCTTCCTCGACCGAGACCGGCCGCGGTCGATCGGGCGGCTGCACGGGTTCAACGGGAACTTCGGCGTGCTCGTGCGCGCATACGCGTACCTGGTCGCGCACGGCGCCGACGGGCTCAAGGAGAACTCCGAGCTCGCCGCGTTGAACGCGAACTATCTCGCGGCGCTCGTCACGGACGACTTCCCGCTCGCGTTCCCCTCGGGGAGGCCGATGCACGAGTTCGTGGCCACCGCGCGCGACCTGAAGGAGCGCACCGGCATGCGAGCGATGGACGTCGCGAAGCGGATGATCGACCTCGGCTTCCACCCGCCGACGGTGTACTTCCCGCTCGTCGTCCCCGAGGCGCTGATGGTGGAGCCGACGGAGACCGAGACGAAGGAGACGCTCGAGGCGTTCGCGTCCGCGCTCCGCAGAACGGCCGAGGAGGCCGGCGCGCAACCGGACCTGCTTCGGTCGGCTCCGACCACCACCCCGGTCGGGCGCCTGGACGAGGCCCGTGCGGCGCGGCACTTGAAGCTCCGCTGGTGACGCTGCTGTAGCTCGGCTGGTCCGAACGCCTGGGGTCGTCGACCCCCTCCATCGGTCTCCTCCAACATGACCAGGTCGAGGCCCGCCGCGCTCAAGGAACGGGTCCCGACGGCCGATGTCTCTGCCTGGACTCGGGCGATCTGCGTCGCCCGTTCGATCGGAGGAACCAGGTGCGGCGAGGGCTCATGCGGGTCGGCACGATCGTGATCTTGGCGCTCGTCGTGTCGCTCACGCTCGGCGCGATGCCGCAGGCCGGCGCGAAGACGACCCGGCGCGAGCACCTCCTCGAGCTCATCAACGCGAAGCGCGAGGCCAAGGGCGTCGACGCGCTCCGCGTGAGCCCACACATCGCGACGTACTCGCGACACCACTCGGGTGCGATGGCCCGTCGGGGGTACCTCTTCCACACCGCGAACCTCGCGAACCAGCTGGAGAGCGTGCACTGGAGCATCGCCGGCGAGAACGTCGGCTCGGGCGGCGACCTGGACGCGCTGTTCGACGCGTTCATGGCGAGCGCCCCGCACCGCAAGAACATCTTGCGCGCGAGCTTCGACCGGGTCGGCCTCGGGATCGTCCAGCGTCACGGAGACCTGTGGGTGACGATGGTCTTCTACGGCTAGGAGCGATACGACCCAGAGGCAGCGAGGTCCGGGGCTCCCGGGCCTCCCTCGTTTTCGGGACCTTCAAGGCCGCCCGCCGGCCCTCCGATGCTTCTTGCATGAGGGGGCGGATGGTCCGAGGCGCGGGTGTACGGCTCGCCGTGGTCGCGCTCGCGGTGTGCCTGGCGGCGTGCGGCGGCGGGGGAGAGGGCGAACCCTCCACCGGGCCGACGAGCGTCGCGGCGACCGGATCCCCGACCACACGGCCCTCCGGCCCCGTGGTGAACGCCACCACGCGAGGATGCCACCGCAAGCGCACGGGCGAGGCCGACATCCAGTTCAGCTTCTCGATCCTCGAACGCTCGGCCGTGGAGAACTACGCCGGCGAGCTCGAGTTTCACCTGGTGGCGGTCACGGACCCGGCCTCCTGGTCGACCGTCGACGGCGCACCGGAGGTCATCGACCGGCCCCACAACGAGATCTTCCACCTCCTGGTTCCTGCCGGGGAGCCGATCCCGCCGGAGATGACCCTGCACGCCGAGGCCGAGACCGTCGACCAGCCGGTGCAGACGTTCGACCTCCAACCCGATGCGATCCTCGCGATCCCGGTGGGGGTCTGTACGTCCGGCTGAGCCGCCGGAGCCACACGCACGGATGGGGAGAGCCCGTGCGCGCTCAACTTGACGTAATGTTCGCTATGGGGGATCGACCGTGCGGGGACGGCGGCCCCCAAGGCGGGTTTGGACGCCCCAGACGGTGACGAGCCAGAGCGCCTCCAGCACGATGCGGCGGGAGATCTTCGAGACGCCGTGCTCGCGTTCCCGGAACGTGATGGGGACCTCCCCGACGTCGTAGCCCATGCGCCACGCGCGGTCGACGAGCTCGATCTGGAAACCGTAGCCGTCGGAGCGGATCGGGTCCGCCACCAGGGCCCGGAGAACGTCTCGGCGGTAGACCCGGTAGCCGCTGGTGGCGTCGTGCGTCGGCAGGCCGAGCATCAGACGCGCGTAGAGATTCCCTCCCTTGGAAAGGGCCCTGCGAATCGAGCTCCAGTTCGTCACGGAGCCGCCCGGCACGTAGCGGGATCCCACCGTGAGGTCGTGGCTGCGTGCCCCCTCGAGCAGACGCGGGAGCTCTTCCGGGTCGTGCGAGAGGTCGCAGTCCATCTCCACGACGAGGTCGTAGCCGCGTTCGAGCGCGAGGCCGAATCCCTCCAGGTAGGCGCTCGCGAGTCCCGACTTCGTCTCGCGAACCAGGACGTCCACCCGGGAATGCTCCGTCGCGAACGCCCGCGCGAGCTGGGCCGTCCCGTCGGGCGACGAGTCGTCGACCACGAGCACGTCGACCGCGACCGGCAGCCGCGTGGTCTGCTCGAGCACCCATTCGATGGTGTCGCGCTCGTTGTAGGTCGGGACGATCACGAGCGTTCGCGTGGGATCCGGCAGCGGCCCGGGCGTTCCTCGGTCGCGTGAACGCCGTCTTGGGAGCAGAACCAAGCCGCCGACGTACAGCAGGGAGACGAGTGGCACCCAATCCCCCAGCCGGACGTACCACGTCTCTTCGCTCGAGGACCGGATGGTGTGCCGGAGGATACCGGCATCGAACAGCCCCCGCTCCGCCACGACGTTGCCGTTCGGGTCGACGAACGCGCTGATCCCCGACACGGCGCCGTGCACGACCCATCGGGCGTCCTCGGCCGCGCGCATCTGGCTCATCTGCAGGTGCTGCGCGGATGCCGCGGTCATGTCGTACGACGCGTTGTTCGTGAGGACGGCGAGGAAGCCGGCGCCCTCGCGCACGAGCTCCCGGTCCAGGGCCCCGAAGCTGTTCTCGAAGCAGATCGGCGACCCGATCGGCGGGAGCCCGCCCACGGATACGGGGTGGACGGCGTCGCCGGGCGTGAGGTCATACGCGATCTGGTTGAGCGCCGAGAGCCACGAAAGCTCGTCGCGGAACGGCGCGTACTCGCCGTACGGCACCAGGTGCACCTTCGCGTACCGGTCGACGACGGCGCCGGAGGAGTCGAACGCGAGCACCTGGTTCTCGAGGCCGTTCGGCCCCGGCTGGATCGAGCCCGCGAGCGTCGGCACGCCCACCGACGCGATCTCCGAGGAGATCGTCCGGAAGAAGGCGGGCTGGGTGGCGCCCGGGTCGAGCGCGCTCTCCCCCCAGATCGCGAGGCCGGGCGGGTCCTCGCGCAGACGCTGGGCGAGGTCCAGCAGCGCGAGGGCGACGGCCCGGTCCTCGTCGGCGGGCGGGAGCGAACGGAACGGCCGCACGTCCACCTGCAGCGCCGCTACCCGGATCGCCCGCCCGTCCGGCTGGGCGCGAGGGAACAGCGCCGGCATCAGGACGAGCGCGGCCGCAACGCCGAGGCTCGCCGCCGCCCTCCCCTTCGCCCCTCCCCTCCCCCGCTCGATCGCGAGCAGCACCATCGCGTTCACGAGGAACACGACGAAGGTGACGCCCCAGACGCCGGTGACCGCGGCGAGCGGGAGCAGCGCCCGGTTGGGAACCTGCGAGACGCCGAGCTCGCCCCAGGTGAACCCGCCGAAGGGCCACACGCCGCGGACCCAGTCGATCGCCACCCAGAGCGACGCGAGCCCGAGGGATCCGCCGATCGGACGCTCGGGTCGCCACACCGCGGGCGCGAGCAGCCCGAAGAGCGCCGTCGACGATGCGCACAGCAACACGAGCGCGAACCACGCGAGCTCGCCGAACAGGAGGATCCAGGAGAGCGTCGCGCCGAAGCAGCCGACGCCGAACGCGAAGCCGAGCAGGAGCCCGCGCCGCGCGCCCGCACCTCGGAGCGTCCAGAGGAACGGCACGAGTGACACGAGCGCGAGGGGCCACAGGCCCGCCGGGGGGAACGCGAGCGACGTCGCGAGTCCGGAAAGGAGGGAGACCGACAGTGCGAAGGGGAGGCCGCGCCCGGCTAGGCGCAGTCCCGGCACAGCATCCGTTTCTTGTCCTTCAGCTGGCTCCGGTGCTTCACGAGGAAGCAATTCTTGCAAACGAACTCCGTTTGCTGCATCGGCACGACCCGGGTGTCGAGCGCCTCCAGCCGCTCTTCGCGGCTGAGGGAAGCGAGCGTGTCGTCTTCCTCTTCCTCCTCCGCCTCGGCGGCGGCCTCCTTCTTGACGATGAGCTCTTCGATCGACTCGACCTCGGCGGCGGGGTCTGCGGCCACGGCGGGAGGCTCCGACGCGAGCGCCTCCTCCGGCGGCTCGAGGTCCTCGAGGTCGTCGTCGTCCACGATGTCTTCGTCGTCCAGGGGTTCTTCGACGTCTTCCATGGGATCCCTCGATCCGGCGCCTGCGGGCGGCCGCGCGTTGCGCGGCGCGGATTCTACTGCCGGTTACCCTTGATGCAACCAGCCCCCCGAAAACGCCGACACGGGCAGACGTATTCCCAGCCGGGCGGGGGCAAGACGAAAGGGCCCAAAGACCTTTGGGGCCGCGACGCCGGGGCGCCGCGTTCTCTACTCAGCCTTTGGGCCCTTGCGCGCCGCCGCCGAGGCGGTGACGCGGCTGGCACGGTACGCCCCGAGGCCGGGGGCGTCAAGGCGAGGCCGTCACGAAGAGTGACAAACGACTCAGGCCGCGTACACGTCCCTGCCGAGCGACACCGTGAGGATGGGCCGGAGCCCGGCCACGTTGGGCGCATCCATCGGGTCGTCGTCGTAGGCCGCGAAGTCCGCGTGCATACCCGGCTCGAGCGCGCCCTTCTTGTCCTCCAGGTGGGCCAGCCGGGCGCTGCCGGTCGTCCATACGCGCACGGCCTCCGCACGCGAGAGCCGCTGGTCGGGGCGATGGTGGTGCTCGAAGGCGTCGATCCCGCCCATCGGATCGAGCGGCGTGACCGGCGCGTCGGAGCCGGCCCCCACCTCCAGCCCCCGTTCGAGCATCGATCGGAACGGGTTCATCGCGGCGGCGCGCTCGGATCCCACGCCGATCTCGTAGAGGCCCCCCGGCGCGCCCCATGCGGCGTCGAAGGCCGGCTGGACCGAGATGGCGAGCCCGAGCATCGCCGCGCGTTCGATCTGACTGTCGGACGCCATCTCGAAGTGCTCGATCCGGTGGCGGCGCGCGCGGAAGTGCCGCCGGCCGCGCGAGTCGAGGGCGGTGTACACCCGTTCCCAGGCCGACAGGATCTGGTCGATCGCGCGATCGCCGATCGCGTGCACCCCCACCTGGAGGCCCGCGTGGTGGCCGGTGCGACAGAACTGCAGGAGCTCCTCGTCGGAGTAATAGCCGATGCCGTCCCGATCCACGTCCTCGTAGGGGGCTCCGAGCGCGGCCGTGCGGGCGCCGATCGAACCGTCGATCGGGAGGTCTCCCCCGATCGCGGGGAGCCGCAGGTCCATCACCTGCGGGATGTCCATCGTGGCCACGACGACCGTCGCATCGACGGGGAGACGCTCGCGGTGACCGAGGAAGATCTCGAGGTCGCGGAGGCCCTGCTCGTACGGCATCGACATCTCGTGCACCGCCGTGATGCCTCGCGAGGCGGCGACGGCCGCCGCGCGGAGCTGGAGATCCTGGATCGTCCCCTCGGGAAGACGCATCGCGCACCAGCGCCCGACCCGCGTGTTCGCCTCCTGGGTGACCCGGCCCGTGGGTTTTCCCTCGGCATCGAGCTCCAGGCCGGGCGCCGACAGCACCTCGGCCTCGCGGAGCGCGGCCGAGTTCGCGAGCGCCGTGTGGCCGTCCACCCGACGGATCACGAGCGGGCGCGTGGACGCGGCGTCGAGCTCCTCGATCGTGGGCAGTCGGGGATCGTCCCAGCGCGTCTCGTCGAAGCCGTGGAGGAAGGCGACCTCGCCGCTTTGCGTGGCGCGATCGCGCGCGATCGCGAGCAGCGCGCCGGCCGAGCCGGTCTCGCGCACGTCCTCGTCCGCGAGCGACTGGCCCGTCCCCGTGAGGTGGACGTGAGCGTCGATGAATCCCGGCACGATGGTTGCGCCGGGCAGGTCGACCAACCGGTCGGCGGGCGGAGGTTCCCCGGCGCCCACGCGCTGGACGTGCCGGTCGTCCACGAGGATCCAGTCGCCGCTGGAGGGATGGCCGAGCGTATGGACTCGCCGCGCGCGGTAGAGCGTCCTCACGCCGCGGATTATGGCGCGGTCACCGGCGCCCATGCGAACGCTCGGACGCGGATGCGATGCGGCGCAGCGACTCGGCCGCCAGCACGCGGGACTTCTCATCGTGCAGCACGAGGCCGATCGCGGCGAGGGCATCGCGAGCGGCCTCGATCGCCCGGGCCGAGGCCGCCTCGGTCGGCGCGGCGATCGCCACGTCGTCCACCCAGCGCACGTGCCGGGCGCCGGCGCGCCGGATGGCCCGATCCATCCCGCCCAACACGGCGTTCGCGAGGATCGCCGACGGATGAGGCCCGATCGGCAGACCCCGGATCCCGCGTCGCTCGAGCCGGCCGAGGACGCGCAGGACCCCGGCGACCTCGTTGCGGCCGAGGTCGTGCAGCGACCCCTCCACCACGGCGGGGTCGATCGACGCGTAGCAACGACGGACGTCGACGAGCGTGACGTCGCCCAGGCCACTCAGACGGCACACGGCGCGGTCGAAGCCGAGCCGGGCTGGACGCCACGGCTCCAACCGCGTCCACGCGCGCGAACCCCGTCCGACCGCCCGGTTCGCGTACACGTCCGGGTCGAGGCGACGTTCGATCGCCGGCACCAGGGGTGCGACGGCGCGCGCATACGCGATCGCCTCGGCGGCGGCGAGCCGGATGGCGCGCCGCGAGCCACCGGTCGAGGGTTCGGTTCCCGAGAGCAGGACGCGTTCGTCCGTCGACACGGCCCCTCCTTCTCCGCCCCGGGAGGAGGTGGGGCTCGTCGCACGCCGCCGCTCGTGCCGTCGTTGTACCGGACGGACCCGGGGAGACGCAATCGCCCGACCGGCGGCGCTTCGCTCCCCCGGAAGGCTCCCCCTATGATGGCCGCGTGCTGGACGCGAGGGATCTCGAGATCGTCGCCGCGCTGCAGGAGGACGCCCGCGCGACCTATGCCGACATCGCCGCGCGCGTGGGTCTCTCCGCCTCCGCGGTGCATGAACGCGTGCGCAAGCTCGAGCAGGGCGGGGTGATCCGTGGGTACCGCGCGGAGATCGAGCCCGAGTCGCTGGGGCTCTTCGTCACCGCGCTCATCGCCGCGATCCCGCTCGACCCTTCCCAGCCCGACGACCTTCCCGATCGCGTGCGCGAGTTCCCCGAGGTCGAGGACTGCTACAGCGTCGCGGGCGAGGCGAACTACATCCTCAAGGTGCGCACGAAGACCACCTCGGACCTCGAGGACCTCATCCGGCGCCTTCGCGAGAAGGGGAACGTCCAGACCCGGACGACGATCGCCCTGTCGATCCCGTTCGAGGGTCGTCCCCTCGCAACCTGATCCTCGCCTCAACCCAGGGCCTTTCCCCGACCGAAGACCCATAATGTGAGGATGCGGGCGCCCCACTCGCGAGGCCTGTGCGCCGCAGTCGTGTTCGCGGTCGCCGGCGTGCTGCTGTCCTCCTGCGGCGGCACCGGCTTCCAGTACGTCCACGACCGGTCGACCGAGACGTTCGTGCGCCTCCCCGACGCCTGGAGGATGTTCACGCAAACCGAGATCCAGGGCACCGGCAACGTGCTGAACCCGTTCTCGCAGCCGGGGAACCGCATCGAGTTCATGCGGTCGTTCACCGCCGACCCCTCGGCGGGGCCGGGTGCCATTCCGGACTTCTCCGCCGACCAGCCGCAGGGCTACGTGCTCGTCGAGGAGCTCAACCCCATCTCCCGCGACGAGATCTCGCTCGGCGTGCTCCGAAACTCGTTCCTGCCGGTCGACCAGATCCTCTCGAACTTCCCGGGCGACATCTCGTTCTCCGCGAGCGACGAAAGCCTCGACCGGGATGGGTTCCAGGGCAACCACCTCGTGTATACGATCCAGCGCGCGACGATCGCCCAGCTCACCGGCCAGAGCGCGGTGAACTTCCCCGCGGACTCGGTGACGATCAACCAGACGGCACTCGTGGACCCGACCCTCTCGCGCACGTACCTGCTCGTGATCATGTGCACCTCGAACTGCTACCAGGACAACGCATCCACGATCGACCTCGTGGCCAAGTCGCTGAGCGTGAAGGAGCCGACATGACGGACCAACGACCCCCCGACGGCGGCAGCAAGCTGAAGCTGTCGGAGCGGACCACGCGCAAGCCGATGGTGTTGTGGGACCGGGTGAAGATCGCCCTGCTGCTGGTGAGCGTATGGCTCGTCCTGCTGTGGTCGGTGTTCGCGGAGTTCCCGTTCATCCCCGCCCGCGACGCGATCCGCATCAACGTCGCGAGCCACGGTTGGCTGCTGGTGCTCGCCGCGCTGGAAGCGGTCCGGCAGCTGCACTACCTGATCGCGGAGCACTCCCCCGGCTACTACGCGTTCTGGAACCGGTCCTTCGGCCGCTTCCAGTCGTCCGGCGGGCGGCTCGACGACTGGACGCGGTTCCGCCTCGCGCGACTCACGAGGATCGTGTTCTTCCTCATCGTGCTCGACTTCGTGCTCGCCGCCGCCTACCACCTCTCCCCCGCCACCGCGCTCTTCCAGGTGCCGGTGATCATCTTCGCGGCCCTGCCGTTCGTCCTGCAGCTCGCGTTCGGCTTCATGTTCGTGATGATCCAGTTCATCGGGTTGTTCTGGTTCTTGTCGCGCGGCGGCGTGGACACCTACATGCCCGACGACATCGAGACGCGCTACACGGACGTGAAGGGCCAGGACGCCGTCCTCGAGCGCGTCAAGGAGAACGTGATCTTCCTCGAGGACCCCGAGGCGATCGAGAAGCGCGGCGGCTACGTGCCCAACGGCATCCTGCTCTGGGGCCCCCCGGGCACGGGCAAGACCCTCATGGCGCGCGCGGTGGCGGGCGAGACCGGCCGGCCCTTCGTGTCGGTCGAACCGGGCGCGTTCATCAACATGTTCATGGGCGTGGGCATCCTGAAGGTGCGCGGCCTCTACCGGAAGCTCCGCAAGCTCGCGCTCCGCTACGGCGGGGTCATCGTGTTCATCGACGAGGCGGACTCGCTGGGCAACCGCGGTTCGCTGGGTGGGCTGGGCGGTGCCGGCGGCATGGGCTTCGAGGGTGCGTTCGGCCCGTGGGCCACGGGCCCCACCTGCAACGGCATGGCGTACCTCCCGATCGAGACGCGGTCGCTCCTCATGCGGTCGGCGCTCTGGACCTCGCTGCCCGAACCACGGCCGACGCGCGACGGCATCATCGCGGGCCTCGGCGGCATGGGGGGCGGCGGCATGGGCACGCTGCAGGCCCTGCTCTCCGAGATGGACGGGCTCAAGAAGCCGCGCGGGTTCGTGAACCGTGTGATCCGGCGGATGCTCGGTATGAAGCCGAAGAGTCCGCCGAAGTACCGCATCCTGCACATGTTCGCGACGAACCAGCCGCAGGTGCTCGACGAGGCGATGCTGCGGCCGGGGCGGATCGACCGCATCTACAAGGTCGGCTATCCCTCGAAGGAGGGTCGCAAGGCCACCTACGAGTACTACCTGTCGAAGGTGAGCCACAGCCTCACCGACGAGCAGGTGGACAAGCTCGCCACGATCACCCCGTACGCGACCGGCGCTTCGATCCAGGACACCGTGAACGAGGCCCTGGTGATCGCGATCCGCGACGGGCGCTCGTCGATCGAATGGCGAGACGTGATCCACGCGAAGCGGCTGAAGGAGCATGGGCTCCCCGACGACTCGGAGTACGTCGAGCGCGAGCGGCACGCGGTCGCCATCCACGAGGCGGCTCACGCCGTCGTTGCGTACCGAACGCGCCGGCACATGGTGATCGACATCGCGACGATCGAGCGCCGCGGCGACATCGGGGGGTTCGTCTCGTCGATCCCGCCCGAGGACCAGTTCGTGCACTGGCGCTCCGAGCGGGAGGCCGACATCATGGTGAGCCTCGCGTCGCTCGTCGGTGAGCGGATGTTCTTCGATGGGGACAACTCGGCCGGCGTCGGCGGCGACATGCGCAGCGCCACGGGCGTCGCCACCCTCATGGAGGGGTACGCGGCCATGGGCGAGACGATCGCCTCGCACGGCGTGACGAAGTTCGCTCTCACGGCCGGACGCGGCGCGTACTCGGCCGAGGACGGCACCGACCGGAACTTCCTCGAGACCGAGCTCGGGCGCCGCGTGGAGGCCAAGCTCGAGGACCTCTACGAGAAGACGGGCGAGCTCCTCGACGAGAATCGCACCGCGGTGCTCGCGGTCGCACACGCGCTCGAGACGCACAAGACCGTCACGGGCGACGACGTGATCGCGATCATCGAAGGCCAGGAGGGACCGTTCATCGACGGACGGCAATACCACGACGCATCGTTCACGGCCCAGCTCGAGGCCTACCACGCGACGGCGCTCGCCGCGCACAAGTCCCACGGCGAGGTCGAGGGCGCGATGCCGGCGCTCGTGCCGCCGCCCCCGCCGGGTGTGCTTCCCGCGTCGGGGAACGGCTCCGGTAACGGCCAGCCCGTGACGCCCCAACCGGCGGCACCGCCGATGCCGAGGATGCGCGACGGCTCGGATCGCACGTCGACCGAGGAACCACCCACCTCGGCGACGTAGGGCACGGGAACACCGCGCCGGTGGCCACGGTTATCCTGTGGCGTCCATGCGCCTGTTCAACTCGCTGACCCGTGAGCTCGAGGAGGTCCGCCCGGTCGAAGACGGTCGGGTGAAGATCTACTCCTGCGGTCCGACCGTGTACCGCTACATCCACATCGGGAACATGCGCTCGTTCATGCTCGGCGACCTCATCCGCCGCGCCCTGCGCTTCGAGGGCCTCGAGGTCACGTGGATCATGAACATCACCGACGTGGGTCACATGACCGACGACGTCTCCGACACCGGTCGCGACAAGATGGAGCTCGCGGAGTCCGACGAAGGGCTCTCGGCGAAGCAGATCGCCGAGAAGTACACGACCGCGTTCCTCGAGGACTCCGACCTCGTCGGGATCGAGCGAGCCGACCTGTACCCGCACGCCACCGAGCACATCCCGGACATGATCGCGATCATCGAAACGCTCATCGACAAGGGACACGCGTACGAGGTGGACGGGACCGTGTACTACGACGTCACGACGTTTCCGGGCTACGGCAAGCTCTCGGGCAACACGCTCGACCGGCTCCGCGCCGGCCATCGGCAGGAGGTCGCCGTCGACCCGGCGAAGCGTCACGCCGAGGACTTCGCGCTGTGGAAGAAGGGCGGCGAGCATCGGGCGCTCACGTGGCCGAGCCCCTGGGGCGACGGGTTCCCCGGCTGGCACATCGAGTGCTCGGCGATGTCGATGAAGCACCTCGGCGAGCGGTTCGACGTCCACACCGGCGGCAACGACAACAAGTTCCCGCACCACGAGGACGAGATCG
>DATBIS010000025.1:0-4587 GCA_036556805.1 Actinomycetota bacterium
GCTTCCGCTCTCGCGGAACGAGACGCTCGCGCCGGAGGCCCGCGCCGTGTTCGACCTGGTGAAGCCGAACTGGATGTGCGACTACGACGACGCGGGCTCGATCGGGCGTCGGTACCGGCGTCAGGACGAGGTGGGGACGCCATTCTGCGTCACGGTCGACTTCGACTCGCTCGAGGACCGGCAGGTGACGGTGCGCGACCGCGACTCGATGCAGCAGGATCGCGTGGCGATCGACCGGCTCGTCGAGTACCTCCGGGAACGCCTGTGACCTCTCCGCCCGAGCCGGTACGGGGCTCGGTGACCCTGTACGCGGTCGCGTTCGTCCTCCTCGTGGGGGCGGGCGCCGCGCTCGTGGCGTCGGCCGTGGGGTTCCTCGCGTCCACGCGGCTGCTCTGGGTCTCGACGGCGCTCTCGGCCGCGGCGATCGCGACGGCGCTCTTCGGTTTGTTCCGGCCCCGCCGATGACCCTCGGCCGCGCGCGGCTCGCCGCGTGGATCACGGTCTTCGTGCTGGTGGCTTGTACCTCCAACCGCGTCGAGACGTCGTCGGGCCCGCCGTCGCCGTTGGCTCCCACCGGTACGGGTTCGGCGGCGGCCGCCCGGGCGGCGCTCTGCGACGTGCCGAACCAGACGCCCCCGCCGGCCGGGCGGCCGCCGGAGGGAGGCACGCCGCCCGCGATCGCCGAGGTCGAGGCCCAGGTCGTGCAGGAGCGCGGCCTGGACTACCTCGAGAAGGTCCCGGTGGAGGCTGTGACCTCCTCGCAGATGGCGAACGAGGTCCGCGTGAACTTCCGCGAGAACTTTCCGGTCGATCAATACGAGCGCCGGTCGCTCGCGTGGGCGACGCTCGGCGTGATCCCGCCCGGCACGGACCTGCGCACCCAGCTCCAATCCTTCTTCACCGGCGCGGTGCTGGGCTTCTACGTCCTCGAGACCGGTCGGCTCGTCTTCGAGGGGAGCTCGGAGCTGAGCCCGACCGCGCACGTCACGCTCGCGCACGAGCTCACGCACGCCGTGGACGACCAGCACTTTCATCTCGAGAAGGTGGACGCGCTGGTCACCGCGTGCGACGACGAGGGGCAGATGGCGGCCCTCGGCGCCATGGAGGGGAGCGCGCAGTTCACGTCGTTCGAGGTTGCGCGCGACTTCCTCACCCAAGACGAGCTGCTGCAGGTCGCGCAGGATGCGGCCGCCGCCCCGATTCCCGACGTCGCGCCGTTCGTGATGCAGATGGAGTTCTGGCCCTACCAGGCCGGCTACTCCTTCATCGCCGCGCTCGACGGGACGGGAGGGACCGACGCCGTGAACGCGGCGCTCGAGCACTTCCCGGTCTCCACCGAGCAGGTCCTTCATCCCGAGAAGTTCCCCGACGACACGCCGATACCCGTCGACGTCCCCGACCTCGCGCCGCAGCTCGGGGACGGGTGGACAGACCTCGACGTGAGCGACGCGGGGGAGGCGTTCCTCGACCTCATGCTCGGGCTCCGTCTCGATTCGACCCGCGCCGACGAGGCCGCGGCGGGATGGGACGGCGGGATCTACCGCGCATGGTCGAACGGAGACCGCGTCGCGATCGTGATGCGGACGGCGTGGGATACGTCCGGCGACGCCAACGCGTTCGCGCTCGCGATGACCGACTGGATCGATGCCGGCGACCAGCCGGCGATGGTCCTGCCGGCCGATGGATCGAACGTCGACGTGCTGTTCGCCTCGGACGCGCCGACGCTCGCGGCGCTACAGTCGGCCGCGTGAGCGACGAGCCCTCCGGCAACGAGGTTCGCGAGTCCTGGGACGCCCTCGCCTCGTACTGGGACGACCAGATGGAGGCGGGGAACACCTGGCAGCGCAACCTGATCCAGCCTGCGGTGGAACGTCTCCTGGAGCTCCGGCCGGCGGAGCACGTCCTCGAGATCGCGTGCGGCAACGGCGAGTTCTCGCGACGCATGGTGAGCCTCGGCGCGCGAGTGCTCGCGACGGACTTCAGCGAAGGCATGCTCGAGCGGGCACGGGCCCGCGGGAGCGAGGTCGAGTACCGGCGGATCGACGCCACCGACGAGCAGGCGCTCCTCGAGCTCGCGGAGGAGGGAGCGTTCGACGCTGCCGTCTGCAACATGGCGATCATGGACATGCGCGAGATCGAGCCGATGGCGACAGCCGTCGCGTCGCTCGTCCGGCCCGGCGGCCGCTTCGTCGTCTCCACCACGCATCCCGCGTTCAACAAAGGCGACGTCGTTCGCGTCGTGGAGCAGAGCGAGGACGAGACCGGCATCGTGCGCCGGTACGCCGTGAAGATGTCCTCCTACATCACGCCCACGGTCGGCAAGGGCGTGGCGCTCGAGGGCCAGCCCGTGACGCAGTGGTACTTCGACCGTCCGATGAGCGAGATCTTCTCGACCTTCTTCCGCCACGGCTGGGTCCTCGACGGGATGGAGGAGCCGGTGCTTTCGCGCGAGGAGACGGGCGAGGGCGGGACGTCGTGGATCTACACGGAGATTCCCGGCGTGCTCGTCGCTCGGTTCCGCCTCGGTCCAAGGACCTAGGTCCTTCGGCCCCGAGAAACATCCCCCTGACCACTGGTCCGAGGCCGGCGAAAGGCGAAATGCTTGCCGCCAAGGGGCCGGAGGGCGACGCGGATGTCCGGAACGTTCGACCAAACGACCGCGGGCATCAAGGCTTTGATGTCCGCAGCCATGGAGGGTGCTGAACCCGAGGACGTTCGCGTTGCCTTCGAGGCCCTTCGCGATCAATGGCTCGCAGCCGAACGGGACTCTCGCGGGGACGGTCCCGGCTCCCTCCGCCGGTTCGACGACGTGGCCGCGATGCTCTGCGGCGAGGCGTTCTGGCCGGCGATCCTCGCCGTCAGCGAGCGCCGAAGCCCCACGAGCGAGCTCGATCACGCGAGCGAGGTGACGCGCTGGATCCTGCGGGCGCACAGCGCGTTCGCGGCCGGGAGCCAGGAGGCGCTCAACCTCTGCCTGCGCAACGCGGTGCGCGTCGTGCAGGAGTCCACCGTGGACGATCCCGCCGAGCCCGCCTGACCTTCGCGCCGAGCCGGCGCCGTTCATTCCGTAGACTGGGCCTTTCCAGGCCGAACCGCGAGCTGCGGAGGATCCGTGACCAAGTACGTCTACGACTTCCACGAAGGCAACCGCGACATGAAGGACCTGCTCGGCGGGAAGGGGGCCAACCTCGCCGAGATGACGAACATGGGGCTGCCGGTTCCCCACGGGTTCACGATCACCACCGAGGCCTGCCTCGCCTACCTCGAGCTCGACGATCAGCCGCCGGGGCTCGCGGACGAGGTCGAGGAGCACCTGGCCCGCCTGGAGTCGTCGATGAGCAAGAGGCTCGGCGACCCGGGCGACCCTCTCCTGGTGAGCGTGCGCTCGGGCGCGAAGTTCTCGATGCCCGGGATGATGGACACGGTCCTGAACCTCGGGCTGAACGAGGAGTCGCTGAAGGGCCTCGCCGCGCAGACCGGCGAGGACATGCGCTTCGCGAACGACGCCTATCGCCGGTTCATCCAGATGTTCGGGAAGATCGTGATGAACGTGCCAGGCGACGCGTTCGAGCACGCGCTCGACGAGGCCAAGGATCGCAAGGGCCCGGGGTCGCAGGACACCGACCTCGACGCCGGCGACCTCGCCGAGGTCATCACGCAGTTCCTCGAGATCTACCGGCAGCACACGGGGTCGGAGTTTCCGACGGACCCGCGGGACCAGCTGCGACTCGCGATCGAGGCCGTGTTCAAGTCGTGGAACGGCAAGCGCGCCATCGACTACCGGCGGCAGAACAAGATCTCCGACGACCTCGGGACCGCGGTGAACGTCGTCGCGATGGTGTTCGGCAACCGCGGCGACGACTCGGGCACCGGCGTGGCGTTCACGCGCGACCCCGCGACCGGCGAGCGGAGGCCGTACGGCGACTATCTCCCGAACGCGCAGGGCGAGGACGTCGTGGCCGGGATCCGCAACACGCTGCCGCTCGCCGAGCTCGAGCGGATCGATGCCACGTCGTACGCGGGGCTCACCGAGGTCATGGCGACGCTCGAGCGGCACTACCGCGACATGTGCGACATCGAGTTCACGATCGAGAAGGGCCGCCTCTGGATCCTGCAGACGCGCGTGGGCAAGCGCACGGCGTTCGCGGAGTGGGTGATGGCCTACGACATGCTCGAGGAGGAGCTGATCGGCGAGGACGAGGCGCTCCTGCGTGTCGACGCAAACCGCCTCGAGGAGCTGTTCAAGCGTCGCGTGGACGACAGCGGCGCCGCGCCGATCGCGATTGGTTTGAACGCGTCGCCGGGCGCTGCGACCGGCAAGGTGGTCTTCACCGCCGACGACGCCGAGGAGCTCGGCCGGCAGGGCGAACGGGTCATCCTCGTTCGACGGGAAACGACGCCCGACGACTACCACGGCATGATCGCCGCGCAGGGCATCCTCACGAGCGCGGGCGGGACGAACTCGCACGCCGCCGTCGTCGCGCGCGGCGAGGGCATCCCTGCCGTGTGCGGTGCCGACGCGATCCGGCTCGATCTCGCGTCGAAGGCGTTCTCGGCGAACGGCACCACCGTTCGCGAGGGCGACGT
>DATBIS010000026.1:0-106941 GCA_036556805.1 Actinomycetota bacterium
CAGGAGATGGAGGGGATCGACCGGACCGAGTCGACCGGCCTGGGGATCCGCGTCCTCGCCGGCGGTCGCTGGGGCTTCGCGGCGACGGCGCGCATGCAGGAGGACGAGATCACGCGAGCGGCCGAGATCGCCGTGGGGATCGCGAAGGCGGCGAGCCGCCTGCCCGGCGAGCCCGTCGCGCTCGCGCCGGTCGAGCCGGTCGTGGCCTCGTGGCGCTCCCCGATGAAGGACGACCCGTTCACCGTGCCGCTCGAGGAAAAGGTCGCGCTGCTGATGGAGGCGACCCGGCGCGTGCAATCGGTGGACGGCGTGACGTTCGCCGAGGGCGGCCTCGATCTCTTCCGGCGATCGACGTGGTTCGCATCGAGCGACGGCGCGGCGATCGACCAAGTCACGACGCAGTCGGGCGGCGGCATCGAGGCGGTGGCCGTGGGCGACGGCGACATGCAGCGTCGCTCCTACCCGAACTCGTTCCGGGGACACGTCATCGCCGCGGGGTGGGAACACATCCGCACGCTCGGCCTGATCGAGGAGGCGGAGCGCACCGGCCGCGAGGCCGTCGAGCTCCTCCATGCGCCCGAATGCCCCGGCGAGGTCACGACGCTCGTGCTCGACTCCGGGCAGATGGAGCTGCAGATCCACGAGTCGATCGGCCATCCGATCGAGCTCGACCGGGTGCTCGGGATGGAGGAGGCCTACGCGGGCTCGAGCTGGCTGAAGCCTGATGACCGCGGCAAGGTCAGGTACGCGAGCCCGCTCGTCTCGATCACCGCCGACGCGTCGCTGCCCGGCGGCCTGGGCTCGTTCGGCTACGACGACGAGGGCGCTCCCGCGCAGCGCACACCGGTGATCGTCGACGGCATGTTCGAGAACTTTCTCACGAACCGCGAGACCGCCCCGGTCGTCGGTCAAGCTTCGAACGCCACCGCGCGGTCGGACGGCTGGGCGAACCTTCCTCTCATCCGGATGACGAACATCTCGATCGAACCGCGAGAGGGGTCGCTCGCCGACATCCTGGCCGATACCAAGGACGGCCTCTTCATGGCCACGAACCAGTCCTGGTCGATCGACGACCACCGGATCAATTTCCAGTTCGGGTGCGAGATCGCCTGGCGGATCGAGCACGGCAAGCTCACCCAGGTGTACAAGAACCCGAACTACACGGGCATCACGCCGGAGTTCTGGGGCTCGTGCGACGCCGTCGGCGGAAGCGAGTCGTGGACGCTGTGGGGCACGCCGAACTGCGGCAAGGGCCAGCCCGCACAGACGGCCCGCGTCGGGCACGGCGCGGCGCCGGCGAGATTCCGGAACGTCCAGGTTGGGGTGCGGGGCTGATGCCCGGGCTCATCGGATCCGACGAGTTCCGGCGTGTCGCCGGCGCCGCCCTCGAGCTTCCCGGTGTCGACGGGGTCGAAGTCCTGTTCCTCCACGAGTGGGGCGGCCTCACGCGTTTCGCGAAGAACGAGATCCATCAGAGCACCGCGCAGGAGGACACGGGTCTGCGGGTGCGGGTCGTGACGAAGGATCGCGTGGCCGTCGCGGCCGCAAACGACTTCTCGCTCGAGGGCGCCCGCCGCGCCGCCGAGAGCGCGAAGGAGATGGCGGAGGTCGTCGCGCCCGATCCGCTCTGGCCGGGACTGGCACCTCCTGCGCCCATCTCTCCTCCGGGCGTGTTCGACGAAGCCACCGCGTCGGCGTCGCCTGAGCAACGCGCCGAGGGCGTCGCGACGCTCGTCGCGCAGTGCGCGAACGGTGCGACCGCAGCCGGCGCCTACGAGACGCGATCGATCGAGATCGGCGTCGCGAACAGCGAGGGGCAACTCTGCTGGGCGCCGTGGACGCAGGCGTCGCTCACGACCGTCGTGTCGGGCGGCGACCAGGGCAGCGGGTTCGCGGAGACGTTCGCCGGGGACGCGGCGGCCATCGATCCCGAGGCCATCGGGAAGCGCGCGGCGACGAAGGCGGAGTCGTCGAAGAACCCGAAGCCGCTCGACCCCGGCGCCTACGTCGTCGTGCTCGAGCCGGCCGCGGTCGCGACGCTCGTGAGCTTCCTCGGGTACATGGGCTTCAACGGCCGCTTCTTGATCGAAGGCCGCTCCTGCTTCTCGGGCAAGGAGGGTGCGAGCGTTGCGGCGCCGTCGGTCTCGATCTGGGACGACGCGACCGACCCCGGCACGCTCGGGATCCCCTTCGACTTCGAGGGCGTGCCCCACCGGAGGGTCGACCTCATCCGCGACGGCGAGTTCGTCGACGCGGTGTACGACCTGCGCACCGCGCGGCAGGCCGGGAAGGAAACCACCGGCAACGGATTGCCGCAGCCGAACCCCGAGGGCCCGTTTCCGCTGAACCTCTTCCTGGGGACCGGGGACGCGTCGGTCGAGGACATGGTGGCCGCGACGGAGCGCGGCGTGCTCGTCACCAGGTTCCACTACTCGAACGTCGTGAACCCCGTCGAGTCGAGCCTCACCGGCATGACGAGGGACGGGACGTTCCTCATCGAGAACGGCGAGATCGCCGGGCCGGTCATGAACTTCCGCTTCACGCAGTCCATCCTCGAGGCGCTCTCCGACGTCTCGATGATCGGTCGAGACGCGGAGCTCGCGAGCGAGTTCTTCTTCAGCGCCTCATGCGTGCCCGCGCTGAAGGTCGAGAAGTTCAACTTCAGCGGCCGCTCCGACCACTAGGGCGAGCGCCTCGGCCTCCGCGGTACGCTGTCGGTCCCGACACCGTCCGAGGAGGCGTTCATGCAGGTCGGAGAGATCATGCACACGGACGTGAAGACGGCGAACGCCGAGGACACGTTCGCCGACGTCGCGAAGGTCATGCGGCTGCACGGGATCTCCTCGGTGGTCGTGCTCGACGGGAAGAAGCTCACCGGCATCGTCACGGAGCGTGACATCGTGAACCTCGTGGCTGCCGGCGGGGACCCGCACAACGTGACCGTGGCGCTCGGCATGACGCGCCGGGACCTCGAGACGGTCTCGCCGAAGACCGACATCGCGGAGGCCGCCGAGCACATGGCCGCGCGCAACATCCGCCACCTGCCGGTGCTCGACAAGGGCAGCGTCGTCGGCATCATCTCGATCCGCGACCTCACCCGGTGGGCCGCCGAGGAGCTGTCGGGGGGCCACGAGATGCCCGACATCGCGCGCTCGACGGTGGCCCTCCGCGCGGCCACCGAGCTGCAGAAGCAGCGCCGCAAGGGCGCGTCCTAGGCCGCTACTCCTCCGCAGCCTGTTCGAACGGCTCGCGAGGCCGCTGCAACGCGCCGAGCTGCGCGAGGTCGCGCGGGAACAGCAGGGCCACCGTCCAATCCATCGCGATCTTCACGCGGCGCGAGATCGTCGGCATCGCGAGCAAGTGGTAGGAGCGGTGGAGGAACCAGCCGGCGAACCCGCGGAACCGCAGGCCCCACACGATCGCCACACCCTTGTAGCGGCCGAGCGAGCAGACGCCGCCGATCGCCTTGTACTCGAACGGGCGAAGCTCGCCGCCCTCGATCGTCGCCGTGAGGTTCGCCGCGAGCCGCCGGCCCTCACGGAGCGCGTGCTGCGCGGTCGGCGGCGACACGCCGCCGGTCGTGCGGTCGGGCACCGCCGCGGCATCGCCGGCGGCCCACGCGTTCGGCGTGTCGACCACGCGGAGGTACTCGTCGACGCGAACGCGCCCGGCTTCGTCGATCGGGAGGCCGCTGCGGCGCGCGAGCGGCGACGGCTTCACGCCGGCCGTCCACACGAGGGTGTCGGCGTCGAACTCCTGACCGTCGGAGAGCCTGAGCCGGCCGCCAACCGCCGAGTCGAGCCGGGTATTGAGGAGCACCTCGATCCCCCGCTCGCGCAGTCGATCCATCGCGTACATCGCAAGCTCGTCGCCGAGCTCGGGCAGAATCTTCCCCGCGGCCTCGACGAGCACCCAGCGCATCTCGTCGGCCGATACGGTCGGATAGTTGCGGAGCGCGTCCCGCGCGAGGTCCTCGAGCTCGCCGAGCGCCTCGACGCCCGCGTAGCCACCACCGACGAACACGAACGTGAGGACGGCGCGCCGCCGTTGCGGATCCTCGATCTCCGCGGCGAGGTCCAGCCGAGACAACACGCGGTTGCGGAGGTAGATCGCCTCCTCGACCGTCTTGAAGCCGATCCCGTGCTCGGCGAGCCCCGGGACGGGGAGCACCCGCGAGCGCGAGCCCGCGGCGAGCACCAGGTGGTCGTACGGGACCGGACGCTCGTCGCCGTCGAACAGCCGAACGGTGGCGACGCGCGCGTGGTGTTCCACGATGGTCACTTCGCCGATGAGCACCTCGCAGTGCTTGAGGACCCGGCGGAGCGGCACGACCACCGCGCGCGGGTCGATCGTCCCGCTCGCGACCTCCGGCAGGAACGGCTGGTACTGCATGAAGTTCTGCGGGTTCACCACCGTGATGCGATGCCCGCGGTCGGCGAGACGGCGGAGACCCATCGCCACGTAGAGACCCGCGAACCCGGCGCCCACCACCAGCACGCGCCGCGGCTCGGCGCTCACCAGGCCTCCAGTGCGGATGGCAGCTCGTCGAGCCCCGAAACGCTCGCATCGGCCTCCGCGAGCTGGGCTTCGGTCGGATCGTCGGGTGCCTCGCCCCGAAGCATCCACACGGCGCGCATGCCAGCGGCGTGCGCCGGACGGATGTCGTAGTCGAGCCGGTCGCCCACCATCACCGCGCGGGAAGCGTCCACGCCCGCCTCGCGCGCCGCGTAAGAGAACAGCCGAGGATCGGGCTTCTCGAGTCCCACGTCGTCGGACACACCCCACACCTCGAAGAAGCTCACGAGTCCGTCTCGCTCCATGGCGCGGCGCACGTGCGAGGGCTGGTTCGCGATCACGCCGAGGCGATACCGCTTCCGCAGCACTTCGAGACAGGGGCGAACGTCCGAGTACAACGCGTCCGGCGGATACGACCAGTACGTGGCCGCGAGCGCCTCGACATCGGAGAGGCTCCCGTCCGGGAGGAAGCGCTCCTGGAGACGCCGGCGGAACGAGCCCGCCTGGGCAGCTCGTGCCTCGCGATAGACCGCGTCGAATTCCTCGTCGGTGAACCGACCGCCCGTCTCGCGCAGGGCTCGTTGCCACGACCTCATGTAGATGCCGTCGTCGTACATCACGCCGCCGATGTCGAGGAACACGATCTCGAGCGAGGCGCGCAGGTCGGGCATCGCCCGGATGCTACGCGGGCGAACGCTCGCCGGCGCGACGCCGGAGCTCCTCCACGAGCTCTCGCGGCGTGCGGTCGCAGCCGAGCCGCGTGCCGTACCGCTCGCCGTGGCAGTCCGACGCGCCGGTGGGAACCAACCCGAGCCGTTCGGCCTCGTTCCGGTACTTCGCGCGCTGATCGGGATCGTGGTCGGGGTGATCCACCTCGAGCCCGGCCATGCCCGCGGCCGCCATCTGCTCGATGAGCTCGTCGGGAACCGCGCCTTGGCCCTTCCACATCCCGGGATGCGCGAGGACGCACGCACCGCCCGCGGCGCGGATCAGCGTGAGCGCGTCGAGCGGCGCGAGCGCGTGCTTCGGCACGTACGCGATCCCGTCGTCCGAGATGAACCGTTCGAACGCCTCTTTCTCGGTCGCGACGATGCCGGCCTGCACCATCGCGGTCGCGACGTGGGGGCGCGCGATCGTCTCGCCGCCCGCGATCTCGCGCACGCGCTCGAACGAGAGCTCGTAGCCGAGCTCCCGGAGCTTCTCGACCATCAGCTCGCCGCGCCGGAACCGCGTGTCGGTGAGCCGCCGCAGCTCCTCGCGCACCGCCTCGTTCGCGGGATCAACCCAGTAGCCGAGGATGTGCAGGGACGCGCCGTCGAACTCGGCGGAGAACTCGATCCCTGGGATGAGGTCGATCGACGCGACGGCCGCTGCCGTCGCCATCTCGTCGAGACCGGCGAACGTGTCGTGGTCGGTGATCGCGATGCCCTCGAGCTCCCGTTCCGCCGCGAGCGGGGCAACCTCCGACGGCGTGAGCGTGCCGTCGGAGCGCGTCGTGTGCACGTGCAGGTCGTAGCCGGGCATCGAGGGCCGATGGTCCCAGACCCACCCCCGCCCGTCACGGCGCCCGCGCGACGACCTCCGGCCCGATGTCTCCCACGGTGCGACAGCCGACGAGCGCCATCGCGTTCTCGAACTCCTCGCGCAGGATCCGCAGGACGTCGGCGACGCCTTCTTCGCCCGCGGCGGCGAGCCCCCACACGGCGGGCCGCCCCACCAGCACCGCCGCGGCGCCGAGCGCGACGGCCTTCACGACGGAGGTGCCGGCGCGAACGCCGCCGTCCACGAGCACGGGCACGCGGCCCGCGACCGCCTCGACGACCTCGGGCAGCGCGTCGATGCCCGCCGCGGTGGAGTCCAGCTGGCGGCCGCCGTGGTTGGACACGACGATGCCGTCGACGCCGGCCCGGAGTGCGAGCTCCGCGTCCTCGGCCGTGAGGATCCCCTTCACGAGGAGCGGCACGCCGGGAACGTGCTTGCGGATGAACGCGAGGTCGTCCCAGGTGATCATCGGGTCGTACACGAGCTCGTCGACCTCGAGCCCCATCGGCATCACGAACCCGTTGCGCGTGTCGCGGTGCCGGAGGCCGTTCGCGGGGAAATCGACCGTCCAGCAGATCGCCGCGTACCCGGCGGCCGCGACCCGGTCGAGGACCTCGGCCGTCTTGCCGCGGTCCGTGAAGATGTACAGCTGCCACCACTTCGGCATGTCGCCCGCCTTCGCGACCTCCTCGAGATCGTCGGCCGCGGTCGTCGACACGACCATGATCGTTCCGGCACTCGAAGCGGCCCGCGCGGTCGCCCGCTCGCCGTCGGGATGAGCGAGCCGCTGGTACGCCCAGGGCGCGACGAGGATCGGTGACGAGATCCGCGTCCCGAACAGATCGGTCGACGGGTCGGGCGGGCCGGTCGCGCGCAGGAAACGGGGGCGGAGAATCCATCGGTCGAACGCGCGACGGTTCTCGGCGAGCGTCCATTCCTCGCCGGCCCCGCCCGCGTAGTAGTCGTAGACGACCTTCGGCAGCCACTCGCGCGCGACGGGCTCGTAGTCGTCGACGATCACGAACCGCGGCTCGTCCACGGGTGCGGAGCCTACTCCACGGGCGGAACGGGAACGGTTTGCGCGCGCACGGTGACCGCGATGCCGCCGAGGATGAGGACGCCGCCCGCGAGCACGGTCCACGGCGGCGTCTCGCCGAAGAACGCGAGCGCGAGGAGCGTGGCGCCGATCGGCTCCGCGGTGATCGCGGTCGCGACGACCGTGGCGTCCACGTCGGCGAGCAGATAGTTGAACACCGTGTGCCCGAGGATGTGCGGGCCGAGCGCCATGAGCGAGAACAGCAGCCACACCTTCGCCTCGAAGCCGGCGAACGGCTGGCCGCCGAGGGAAACCGCCGCCGCGAGGATGACGGCGCACGTCGTGTAGCAGATCGCCACGTACGGCAGCAGCGACATGCGCCGGCGGAGCGACCGGCCGGCGAGGTAGTAGCCGGCCGCGAACACCGCGCCGGCGAGCGCGAGCGCGTCGCCCCGGAGGTTCGAGGAGCCGAGGTCCGAGCCGAAGATCACGACCGCACCCGCCATCGACAGCGCGATGCCGAGCCCGGCGAGCCCGGCGACGCGCTCGCCGAGGAACCGCCCGAGGAGCGCGACCCACACCGGCTGGGTGGTGACGAGCACCGTGCTCGCGCCGACCGAGATGTACGAGAGCGACGGGATCCACGCGATGAAGTGCAGGGCGAGGAGCGCACCGGAACAGAGCGCCGCGACCCATTGCGCGCGTGACAGCGAGCGGACCTCGTCGCGATGGCGCGCGAACGCGAGCGGCACGAGCACGGCCGACGCGATCGCGTTGCGGTAGAAGGCCACCGAGAGCGCCGGCGCATCGGCGAGGCGGATGAAGATCGCCGAGAAGGACACGGCCACGACCCCGAGCCCGAGCAGGCCGAGGTGCCGCCGAGACATGAGCGAGCGCGGCGGCTCAACCGCCACGCGCGGCCACCCGGCCCGCGCCCATGTCGCGAGACAGGCCGCGAGCCGTCTCCTTGACCGCTGCCACCAGCGCCTCGAGCGCGCCCCCGGGTGCCAGGCGCTCGACGGGGCCCACGACCCCGATGGCCCCCGCGACGTGGCTGCGATGGTCGAAGACGGGTGCGGCGATCTCGGCCTCGCCGACGATCGCCTCCTGGTCCTCGATCGCCACGCCGGCCCGCCGCACCTCGTCGAGCGACAACGCGAGCCCGTGCGGATCCGACATCGTCCTGCCGGTGAGGACCGGCAGCGGTCCCGCCAACAACGTACGCCTCCGGTCGGCGTCGAGGAACGCGGCGGTCGCCTTGCCGAGCGCGCACGCGTTCCAGGGGATCGACGCGCCGACCTCGAGGATCTGGACGGAGTTGTCCGGCCGGAAGACGTGGTGCACGATCAACACGCTGCGTCCGTGCAGGACGCCGACGCGCACGGTCTCTCCCACTCGGCTCGCGAGGGCGTCGGCCCATAGCAGCGATCGTGACCGAAGTTCGTGACTCTCGAGGAACGCGTTCCCGAGCTGGAGCATCGCGGGACCCAGGCGGTACTTCCCCGTATCGAGGTCCTGCTCGACGAGCTCCTGGCGTTCCAAGGTGCGGAGCAGTCCGTGCACGGTTGTCTTCGCGAGATTGAGACGGTCGGCGAGCTCCGTGACGCCGAGCCGGGAGGTGCCGGCGCCGAGGGCCTTCAAGATGCGCGCGGCTCGATCCACGGATTGGATCGTGCTTCGCCGATCTGGAGTCACGGTGCCCCTCTCACCCGCCTGCACCAGCGTGCCGGACGGTGAAGATCGGGGTACGGCGGCGAGCTCAGGAGGCTTCGACCGCGCGCTCGAGCGCGGTGAACAGGAGTGCGGTCGACGTGGCTCCGGGATCCTGGTGACCGACGCTCCGCGGTCCCAGGTACGAGGCCCTCCCCTTCCGGGCCTGCATCGGCGTCGTGGCGGTCGCGCCGGCCTCCGCGGCCAGACGGCCGCTTCGCAGCACCTCCCTCGCCGAGCTCTTGGCTCGCGCGCCACGCTCCATCGCCGCGACCGCCGGCGCCCAGGCATCCACGATGGTCTTGTCTCCTTCGACGGCGGCCCCGAGCGACTGGATGCCCTCCAGGCCCGACCGCAGCGCCACGATCAACTCGCCCATCCCGAAGGTCCCCACGTCCTCGAGGGCGCCCCCGGCCTCGCGAAAACTCGTCCCGTACAACGGACCGGCCGCCCCACCGACTCGGAACATCAGCGTGGTCCCGGTCTGAACGAGCAGAGCGCCCGGCGTCGCTTCGTCCGAGGCCTCGAGCGCCGACGCGGCCGCGGCGAACCCGCGATCCATGTTGATCCCGTGGTCGGCGTCGCCGATCGCGGCGTCGAGCTGGGTGAGGTAGTCGCGTTGTGCCGAAAGCTGGGCCGCCGTCTCCCGGATCCAGCGCCGCACCAACTCGGCGTCGAACGCGGCGACCCGAGCGGTGCGCAATCCCCGGCCGGAGGTCAGCCCGCCCACTCGGAGGCAACCATCCGCCGCACCCACCGTTTTTGTCAACTTCGACGGCGAACAGGTGGGGGCGGCGCTTCATCGAAGCAAACGTTCGGCGATACCGAACGAAACGCGGCGCTTCCGCACGGCTTGCGAGGATATCGCACGTTGCGGTTCCGACTGCTCACGACTTGGATTTAGGCAACCGAATCGCGCCCCACGATGGGGCCTGGTGGCTGAGGGGGTGGTCGAGCAGATGTTCCTTGGAGAGGTGATCGGGACGGGTGTCCTCGTCCTGCTCGGTGACGGGGTTGTCGCCGGCGTATTGCTCAACAAGTCGAAGGCGCAGAACGGGGGCTGGATCGTCATCACGTTCGCATGGGCGATGGCGGTCCTCATGGGTGTGTTGTCGAGCCTCGCCGTCACCGGTGGCGTCGCGCACATCAACCCGGCCGTGACGATCGCGCTGGCGACGATCGACCTCACGAAGTGGTCGGACGTTCCTCAACTGATCGCCGGGCAGTTCCTTGGTGCCTTCATCGGCGCCACCCTCGTCTGGCTCGCATACCTCGCCCACTGGCCCCAGACCGACGACAAGGGTTTGAAGCTCGCCGTCTTCTGCACCGGGCCGGCGATCCGCAACACGGCCGCCAACGTCATCACCGAGATCATCGGCACGATGATGCTGGTGCTCGGCGTCCTCGCGATCGGGCGGACGGAGGCCGCGGGCGCCCTGGGGTTCTTCTTCGTGGCACTGCTCGTGTTGGGAATCGGACAGTCGCTCGGTGGTCCGACGGGCTACGCCATCAACCCGGCCCGAGACCTCGGCCCGCGCATCATGCACTTCGTGCTCCCGATCGTCGGGAAGGGCGACTCCGACTGGGGGTACGCCTGGATCCCGGTCGTCGGCCCGATCATCGGCGGCGTGATCGGCGCCCTCATCGCGAAGGGAGCATTCGACCTGTGACCGCTCGGGCGGCCGCACCCTCAAAGGAGGCCCCATGAAGAAGCTGATCAATGACTCCGCGGACGTCGTCCGCGAGGAGCTCGAAGGCATCGCGGCGGCGCACGCCGATCTCGTCGACGTGCACTTCGACCCCTACTACATCGCGCGCGCCGACGCTCCGGTGAAGGGAAAGGTCGCCCTGGTCTCGGGAGGCGGATCGGGCCACGAGCCGATGCACGGCGGCTTCGTCGGGATGGGCATGCTCGATGCGGCGTGCCCCGGTGAGGTCTTCACCTCGCCCACGCCGGATCAGATGGAGGCGGCGTCGAAAGCCGTGGACGCCGGCGCCGGTCTGGTCCACATCGTCAAGAACTACACGGGCGACGTCATGAACTTCGAGATGGCGGCCGAGCTCTGCCGAAGCGAAGGCACCGAGGTCGAGTCGGTCCTCGTCGACGACGACGTGGCAGTGCAGGACTCCCTGTATACGGCCGGGCGCCGAGGCGTGGGGACGACCGTGTTGATCGAGAAGATCGCGGGCGCGGCCGCCGAGGAGGGGAGACCGCTGAAGGAGGTAGCCGACATCTGCCGAGAGGTGAACGCCAACGGCCGCAGCATGGGTATGGCGCTCACGTCCTGCACGGTTCCTGCCGCCGGCAAGCCCACTTTCGACATCGCCGACGACGAGATGGAGATCGGGATCGGTATCCACGGCGAGCCCGGCCGCGAGCGGATGCCGCTCAAGACGGCCCACGACATCGTCGAGATGATGGCCAGCGCGGTCGTCGACGATCTCCCCTTCTCGAAGGGCGACAAGGTGCTGGCGTTCATGAACGGCATGGGCGGCACGCCGCTCATCGAGCTGTACGTCGCCTACCACGAGCTGTCGAAGTTCCTGAAAGGGCGCGGCATCGAGATCGCCCGGAACCTGATCGGGTCCTACATCACGTCGCTCGAGATGGCAGGCTGCTCGATCACGCTGCTGAAGCTCAACGACGAATTCGTCCGCTTGTGGGACGCTCCGGTGAAGACCGCGGGCCTCCGGTGGGGGGTGTAGGCCGGCGAGTCGTCGGGGGCTTCGACGAAGGGATGGTGAGTGAGCGTCTCCTACGAAGAGGTCGTCTCCTGGATCAAGACGTTCACGGGGACGATCGCCGACAACAAGGCTTGGCTGACGGATCTGGATTCCGCGATCGGTGATGCCGACCACGGCATCAACCTCGACCGCGGCATGCAGGCGGCGCTCGCGAAGGCCGAGACGGTTGCTCCGGGAGATGTGGGTGCGGTGTTCAAGACCGTGGGGATGACGCTCGTGTCCACGGTTGGGGGCGCCGGGGGCCCACTGTACGGGACGCTGTTCCTGCAGCTCGGCGTGGCGACCGCTGGAAAGAGCGAGATCGCCGCGGAGGACTGGCGGGCGGCTCTCGCCGGCGCCGTCCAAGGGGTGCAGGCTCGCGGGAAGGCCGAGGTCGGAGACAAGACGATGATCGACGCCTTGGCGCCGGCTCGCGACGCCTTGGCCCAGGCTCTCGATGCAGGAGTGTCATTCGAAGACGCCCTGCGCCGATCGGCGGAGGCCGCCGAGGAGGGGATGCGATCGACGATTCCGCTCGTGGCGCGGAAGGGACGGGCGAGCTACCTCGGGGAACGCAGCGCCGGCCATCAGGACCCCGGCGCCACGTCGTCCTATCTGCTGCTGAAGACCGTCGCGGATGTCTGGGGCGACGGGTAGACGGGAAGGGAGGCAGGAAATGGCGGACTACGTCGGTGCGATCGACCAGGGCACGACGAGCACGCGATTCATGATCTTCGACCACAGCGGCGGTGTCGTGGGGGTGGATCAGAAGGAGCACGAGCAGATCTACCCGAAGCCCGGGTGGGTCGAGCACGACCCGAAGGAGATCTGGACCCGCACGACCGAGGTGATCGACGGAGCGCTGAACAAGGCCGGGATCTCGGCGAGCGATCTCGCCGCCGTCGGCGTGACGAATCAGCGCGAGACCACGGTGGTATGGGACCGCACGACGGGAGAGCCCGTCTTCAACGCGCTCGTCTGGCAGGACACCCGGACGCAGGGCATCGTCGACGAGTTGTCGGCCGACGGTGGCCAGGACCGCTTCCGGGAGAAGGTGGGCCTTCCGCTCGCCACGTACTTCTCCGGCACGAAGGTCAAGTGGATCCTCGACAACGTCGACGGGGCTCGGGCTCGGGCCGAGGCGGGCGACCTCCTCTTCGGCAACATCGACACCTGGGTGATCTGGAACGTCACGGGAGGGACCGACGGGGGCGTCCACGTCACCGACGTCTCGAATGCGAGCCGCACGATGCTCATGAACCTCGAAACGTTGGACTGGGACGAGGGTCAGCTCGCGGCGTTCGGCGTGCCCCGCGTCATGCTTCCGGCGATCCGACCGTCCTCCGAGACGTACGGCGTGGCCAAGGGCGTGCTTGCCGGCGTGCCGGTCGCCGGCGACCTCGGCGACCAGCAGGCCGCGACGTTCGGGCAGGCCGCCTACGACGTCGGGGATGCGAAGAACACCTACGGCACGGGGAACTTCATGCTGCTGAACACCGGAACCGAGATGATTCCGTCGAAGAGCGGGCTGCTCACGACCGTCGGGTGGAAGCTCGGCGACTCCCCGGCCGTCTACTGCTTGGAGGGATCGATCGCGATCACCGGAGCCCTCGTGCAGTGGCTCCGCGACAACCTCGGTTTGATCTCTTCGTCGGAAGAGGTCGAGCAGCTGGCGGGAACCGTCGAGGACAACGGCGGCATCTTCTTCGTGCCCGCGTTCTCTGGGCTGTTCGCTCCGTATTGGCGCGGCGACGCGCGAGGGGCGATCGTCGGCATGACCCGCTATGTGAACAAGGGTCACATCGCCCGAGCGGCGTTGGAGGCCACCGCGTGGCAGACTCGAGAGGTGCTCGACGCGATGGAGGCCGATTCCGGCGTGAAGCTCAAGGAGCTGAAAGTCGACGGCGGGATGGTCTACAACAACCTGCTCATGCAGTTCCAGGCCGACGTGCTGGGCGTGCCGGTGATCCGACCCAAGGTCGCGGAGACGACGGCGCTCGGCGCAGCCTACGCCGCCGGCCTCGCGGTCGGGTTCTGGGGATCGTACGAGGACCTGCGCGCCAACTGGGGGAAGGACGCGGACTGGACGCCCGCCATGGATGAGGCCGAGCGCGAGCGCCAGTACGGTCTGTGGAAGAAGGCGGTCACGCGGACGTTCGACTGGGTCGAGTGACCGATCTGGGGCAACGCGCCAACCGAGGGAGGACCGCCGATGGGAGAGGACAAGGAGCACGAGGGGTCGTTCGCCGAGGGTCAGTCCGAGGAACATCACGGGGGGAAGCCAGGCGGCGACTTTGCCGAGGGCCAGGAGGACGAAGAACAGCACGACGGCGCCGCACATGAGGGCTCGTTCGCAGAAGGTCAGTCCGAGGACCATCACGGCGGACATCGCGGCGGCGACTTCGCCGAAGGCCAGGAGGAAGAAGAGCACGACCATTGAGCCGCCTCGGCCGGGGTGCTCGCGAGGCGTGACGCGGGGGCGGCGCCGATGATCGACGCGCACGTCCTGATCGTCGGCGGTGGGGGCACGGGAGGCGCGCTCGCGCACGATCTCGCGCTGCGCGGGCTCAAGGTCACCCTCGTCGAGCGGGGCGAGTTCACGTCCGGGACGACGGGTCGGCACCACGGCCTCCTGCACAGCGGGGCTCGCTACGCGGTGAACGACCCCGAGTCCGCGGTCGAATGCATCGAGGAAAACGGGATCCTGCGCCGGATCGCTCCGGGCTCGTTCGAGGAGAACGACGGCCTCTTCGTCGCCGTCACCGACGAGGACATGGACTATCTGCCGGCCTTCCTGGAGGGGTGCGAGCGGACGGGGATCCCCGCGAAACGGCTGACACGCGACGAGGCTCTCCGACTCGAGCCGAACCTCAATCCCGAGCTGAAGACCGCCGTCCGCGTTCCCGACGCCACCATGGACGCGATGCGGATGCCGCTGCGCTTCTTCGCAACCGCACGATCGAACGGTGCCGAGCTCCTGAACCACGTGGAAGTGACGGAGCTCATCGTGCGCGACGGCTCCGTGCTCGGCGTGGCCGTCCGCGACCACGTCACCGGCCGCGAGGCTGAGATCGGCGCAGACGTCGTGGTGAACGCGACCGGCCCATGGTCCGAGTCGATCGCGAGGATGGCGGGGGTCGACGTGCCGATCAGGCCGTCGCCCGGTGTGATGCTCGCCGTGCGCGGTCGCCTGTGCAACATGGTCCTCAATCGACTCCACGCTTCCGGCGATGGAGACATCGTCGTGCCGCAGCGGGCGCTCTCGATCGTGGGAACGAGCTCGTGGGTCGTGGACGACCCGGACGATCTCGACGTGCCCGAGGAACACCTCCGCAGGATGTGGGAGGAGGGCGAGAAGCTCGTTCCCGCGATCCGCGGCGCGACCTTCCGGGCGGCGTGGTCCGCGGCGCGGCCGCTGATCGGCACGCGCGAAGCCGACTCGGGCCGCGAGCTGTCACGCACGTTCAAGACGATCGACCACGCCGAAGAGGGCGTCGGCGGTTTCGTCACGATCACCGGTGGGAAGGCGACGACCCTACGCGGGATGGCTGAGGTCTGCGCGGACGTCGTCTGCCGCAAGCTCGGCGTCGACGAACCGTCCCGGACCCGCACGACGGTGCTCCTCTCGCACCTGGCGGCGTTCGCCGCGTGAACGGCACCGGGCGGTCCGCGACCACGGAGGCTCTTGACACGCGGACCTTCCGGGTCTTTCGCTTCAAGCGAGATGGGTCCGCAGCCCGCACGGACGATTTCGACGTGCCCGTCAATGACGCAACCACCGTGCTCGAGGCCCTTCGGTGGGTCAAGCGTCATCGGGACCCGACGCTCGGTATCCGGCACTCTTGCCTCCACGCGTCGTGCGGCACCTGCGGTCTACGCGTCAACGGTCGCGAGGTCCTCGCCTGCGTGACGGCGACCTCGAGCCTTGAGGACGGGATGGTCGCGGTCGAGCCCCTGGCGAACTTCTCCGTCCTCGAGGACCTCGTCGTCGACATGGCTTCGTTCGCAAGCCGATTCCCGGAGCCCCATCCCCTCGTGCGCTCGAGCGAGTTCCTTCCCGATGCCGAACCGGCCGACGGCAAGACCGCCGATACACGGTTCGAGGACTGCATCGAGTGCGGGTTGTGCCTCTCCGCGTGCCCCGTGGCCGCCACCGACGACACGTACGTCGGGCCCGCGGCGCTCGCGTACGCGCAACGCCTGCTGGAGGAGGGTCGCGGCGCTGACCGCGCCGCGACCCTCGCCTGGGCCGACGACGACCACGCGGCGTGGCGATGCCACGCCGCGTTCGAGTGCACGGAGGCGTGTCCATCGAACGTCCGGCCGGCGCAGCGCATCATGGCGCTCCGCCGGGAGCTCGCGCTTCGCCGGAAGGTCACGTGAGCGACCGGGACCTCGACGAGATCCGGGCGGCCCGGCGCGCGCCTGGTCCCGTGCAGCGCAAGGCACCCGGGGCGACCGCGTGGTTCGACGTGCGGCGGCGCGGTTCGGGACACTTCGCGTTCTCGTTGAACCGGCTCACGGGACTCGGCCTGCTCGTCTATCTCTATCTGCATCTCGTCGTGCTCTCGACTCTCCTCCGGGGCGCGGAAGCGTGGGACTCCTTCCTCCGGCGCGCCACGACGCCGGCGTTCCTGGGGCTCGACGTCCTCTTGCTCTTCGGGCTGCTCGCGCATGGCCTGAACGGCCTCCGAGTCGCCTTGATCGGGAGCGGCGTCGCTCCCGATCGCCAGAAGGCGCTTCTGTGGGCCGTCGTGATCGTCGGAGCCATCGCCTTGCTCGGCGGCGCCCTGCACATCATGGGGAGTTCATGAGCTCGAACGTCGAGACCGGATCGGGCGAGACGATCCCCGCGCGAAGCGGAACTCGGGCGTGGCGAGCCACGGCTGGAACCGGCGTCGTCGTCCTCGTGCTGGTCACGGTCCACATGGTCGTGCACCACTTCGTCGTGCAGGAGGTGGGGGGACTGCGGACGTATCGGCAGGTGCTGGCGTACGTGGGCCACCCCTTGATCGTCGTGCTCGAATCGACCTTCCTCGTCGTCGTCACGTGGCACGGCTTGCTGGGACTGCGCTCGGTCCTCTTCGACCTGGGACTCAGCGAGGTTGGGAAGCGGCGCGCGTCAAGGGCACTCGCGGCGCTTGGTGTCGCGACCGTCGCCTATGGGCTCGTCCTGATCGCGGTTCTCGCCTCGCGGAGCTGACGTGGTCGGCATCGTGATCGTCTCGCATTCCGGTCGCCTGGCCGAAGGAGTCGCGGAGCTTGCTCGAGAGATGGGTGGCGCCGAGGTTCACGTGGAGACCGCGGGGGGACTCGCCTTGGAAGGGAACCCGATCGGAACCGACGCGGTGCTCGTGGCCGGGGCGATCGAGCGCGCGCAGTCCGATGACGGCGTACTGGTGCTCATGGACCTCGGGAGCGCGGTGCTGTCGGCCGAGATGGCACTCGACATGCTGCCGGAGGATCTTCGGGCATCCGTGTCGTTGTGCGAAGCTCCCCTGGTCGAGGGCGCCGTCGCCGCCGCAGTCGCGGCGAAGCTCGGTTTGAGTCTCGAAGCCGTCGCCGCGGAGGCGCGAGGTGGACTCGCCGGCAAGGCGACGCATCTCGGGCACGACACTCCGGCCGTCGAGACGGGTCCGCGGCAAGCGACGGGACCCACACGATCGATCGTGCTCACGGTCGAGCTCCCGCACGGGTTGCACGCGAGGCCCGCGGCCAGGTTGGTGCAGGCGGCGGCGGCGTTCGATGCGGACGTCGACGTGGCAAACCGGACCGCTGCTCGTGGGCCCGTGTCCGGCCGAAGCCTGAACGCGGTCGCGACGCTCGGGGTCGCCCGCGGACACGAGATCGAGGTGACGGCGACAGGCCCCGATGCCGACGCCGCGATCGAAGCGGTCCGCGCCCTTGCGGCGCGATCGTTCGACGAGTCGTCCCAGGCCGATCACCCGCCGGCCGCGCTTCGAGCGGGCGCGCCCGTGTCGGTGGAGGGAGCCTTACTCGGGATCACGGCCTCGCCGGGTATCGCGCTCGGCCCGGCGCGTCGGTTCCACGTGCCGGAGCTCGACGTGCCCGAGCGTTCGGCATCGGATCCCGCCGTCGAACGTCGGACCCTCGCCCACGCCATCGAGGCCACCGAAGAGGTCATCGAGCGACAGCGGGAGGCGACGGCCGATCGCGTCGGTCGGGAGGAATCCGCGATCTTCGAGGCGCACCTGCTCTTCCTGCGCGACGAGTCGTTGCTCGGGCCGGCCCGCCGTGCCATCGATCATGAGGGTCGGTCTGCCGCGGTGGCATGGCAGGAAGCCGTCGCGGCAGCCGCGGCGAGCTGGGAGGCCTTGAGCGAGGACTACCTCCGCGCCCGAGCGGAGGACGTTCGCAGCGTCGGTCGCCAAGTGCTTGCACGGATCCTCGGCGTCCCGGCGCCCACGGCGTCGCTCGAGAGCCCGGGCATCCTGGTCGTCGCCGATCTCGCGCCGGCCGAGGCGGCGGCCCTGGATCCGTCCACGGTCCGGGGCATCGTCTCGGCGACCGGGACGCCGACGTCGCACGGTTCGATCATCGCCCGGGCTCTCGGGATCCCGGCCGTCGTGGGTGTGGGGTCCGGGCTCCTCGCCGTCACCGACGGAACAGCGCTCGCCCTGGACGCTTCCGAGGGCCTCGTCTACGTCGAGCCGCCGGGGGCCGTCACGGCAAGGCTCGAGAAGGCCCGCGCGGCGCTCGCTTCGGAAAGGCGAGCGGCGCGAGTCGAGGCTGCCGGGGCTGCGTCCACGGCCGGCGGCGTCCCCATCGAGGTCGCGGCGAACGTGGGCTCCGTCCGCGAGGTCGTGGCCGCCGTCGAGCAAGGCGCAGACGGGGTAGGTCTCTTCCGCACCGAGCTCCTCTTCCTCGAAACCGGACCCGCATCGGAAGGGCAGCAGACCGACGTCTACCGCCGCGCCGCACAGGCGCTTGCCGGAAGGCCGCTCACGATCCGTACACTCGATGCCGGAGCGGACAAGCCGGTCCCCGGCTTGGAGCAGCCGCACGAACCCAACCCGTTCCTCGGCGTGCGCGGCATTCGATTGGGCCTGGATCGGCCCGACCTCCTCGAGACGCAGCTCCGCGCAGTCTTGCAGGTGGCGCAGGAGCATCCGGTGCGTGTGATGTTCCCGATGGTCGCGACGCTCGAGGAGCTCGAGGCTGCCCGATCGGTGCTCGATCGGGCCCGTGCATACATCGGAGGAAGTCCTCCCCTCGAGGTCGGGGTCATGGTGGAGGTCCCCTCGGCGGCGCTCATCGCCGAGTCACTGGCTCCGCATGTGGACTTCTTCTCGATCGGGACGAACGACCTCACGCAATACACCCTCGCGGCCGACCGCGGGGATCTGCGCCTCGCGTCGCTCGCCGATCCGCTGCACCCTGCCGTCTTGCGGCTCATCCATCGAACGGTCGTGGCCGCCGGGGACCACGGGCGATGGGTCGGCGTGTGCGGAGAGCTCGCCGGCGAACCCTCTGCGACGGCCCTGCTCCTCGGAATGGGAATTCGCGAGCTGTCGATGAGCGCACCGTCGATCCCGCTCGTGAAACGCGCGGTTCGCGCCACCGACCCCGTCGCCGCGGCCGAGCTCGCGAACCAGGCGATGGCGCTCCCGTCGGCCGTCGCCGTTCGAACCTTGCTCGCACGCGAGATCTGAAAGCCCCACTGCTACGATGCCCGCGATCCGACCCGTGAGCTCTCCCGACGAACGCGCCGCCCGAGTCCTCGCCGCGGTCACCTATCTCCGCATTGCGCTGGTGCCGGTGATCATGGCGCTGGTGCTCGCCGGGGACGACCGGCGGCACGCGTACGTCATCGCGGCGGTCCTGTTCGCGATCGCAGCGATCACGGACCTGCTCGACGGGTTCCTCGCCCGCCGGTGGAGGCAGGCGACCACGCTCGGCAGCTTCCTCGACACGACCGCCGACAAGCTGCTCGTGTCGGGCGCGCTGCTTGCGCTCGTGGCCGTGGACCGGGCCTCCCCGTGGATCGCCTTTCTCATCATCGGGCGCGAGCTGCTGATCCTGGGACTCCGCGGAGCGGTCGCGGCCGGCGGCGAGGTCATCAGCCCGTCGATCTGGGGCAAGCTGAAGGCGAACGCGCAGTTCATCGCGATCTTCCTCGCGATCGTTCGCCCGTCCGACAACCTCGGGCCGCTCTCGATCGACGAGTACGCGATGCTCGTGGCCGCCGCCCTCACGGTGGTGTCGGCGATCGAGTACCTCGTCCGGTTCGCGTCGGTCTTCGCGCCGCGGCCCCGGCGCTGAGCGCCGTGCGCGGCCCGGTCTTCGTCACCGGTGGTTCTGGGTTCGTGGGCGGGGCCCTCCTCCGGCGGTTGGTGACCGACGGACTCGAGGTGCGCGCGCTCGCGCGCACCGACGAGGCCGTCGGCCGCGTCGAGGCCCTGGGGGCCAAGGCCGTCCGCGGCGACGTCCTGGACCCCGCCTCGCTCGCCTCCGGCGCGCGAGGCTGCGCGGTCGCCTTTCACGCAGCCGGCGTGAACGCCGCCTGCGCCCCCGACCCCACCGAGATGCTGCACGTGAACGTCGGCGGATCCGCAAACGTGGTGCGCGCGTGCGCGGAGACGGGTGTCGGGAGGCTCGTCGTCACGTCCTCGGCGGCCGCGCTCGGCGAGCCGAGGGGGACGATCGGGCGGGAGACCTCGCCCCACCGCGGATGGTTCCTCTCGAACTACGAGCGCTCGAAGTTCCTCGCCGAACGCGCGGCGTTCGACGAGGCCCGCGGCACCGACCTGGACGTCGTGGCGGTGAACCCCTCGTCGGTCCAGGGCCCCGGCCGGACGACCGGCACCGCGAGGCTCCTCGCGCTCGCGTTCGGCCGGGTCGTGCCGATCGTGCGCGCGACGGTGTCGATCGTCGACGTCGACGACTGCGTCGAGGGACACGTGCTCGCGGCCGAACGCGGCAGACCCGGCGAGCGGTACGTCCTGTGCGGCGCCACGCTCACGACGCGAGAGCTCGTCGACGCGCTCGAGCGCGCGACCGGCGAGCCGCGTCGTGTCCTCGTGCTTCCGCGGGCGCTCGTGTCGATCACCGGTGCCCTCGGCCGGATCGGATCCCGCGTGATGCGTCGCGAGACCGCGTGGTGTCCCGAGCTTGCGCGCGTGCTGCTGCACGGCCACGCGTACGACGGATCGCGCGCGGAACGCGAGCTCGGTCTGCGCTACGCGCCGATCGAGGACACCCTGCGGCGCACGCTCGCATGGCAGCTCGAACGCCGCCTTGCGGCGAAGGCCGGAGGCGGCCGACGTAGGATGAGTCCCTTCCGCCCGACGAGCGGCCGATCCCCGAAGGAGCGCGCGTGAACGACCAACGACCCGACCGGAACCTCGCGATGGAGCTCGTGCGCGTCACGGAGGCGGCGTCGCTCGCGGCGGGCCGATGGGTGGGGCGCGGCGACAAGATCGCCGCGGACGCCGCGGCGGTCGACGCGATGCGGCTGATGATCGACTCGGTCTCGATGCACGGCACGGTCGTGATCGGCGAAGGCGAGAAGGACGAGGCGCCGATGCTGTTCAACGGCGAGGAGGTGGGCAACGGTGACGGCCCCGCGGTCGACGTCGCGGTCGACCCGATCGACGGCACGCGCCTCACGAGCGTCGGCCAGCCGAACGCGCTCGCGGTGATCGCGCTCGCCGAGCGCGGGACGATGTTCTTCCCCGGCGCCGCCGTGTACATGGAGAAGGTCGCGACCGGACCGGAGGCCGCCGACGCGATCGACGTCGAGGCGCCGCCCGAGGAGAACGTCCGTCGCGTCGCGAAGGCGAAGGGCATCCGCCCCGAGGAGGTCACGGTGACCGTCCTCGACCGACCCCGCCACGAGGACATCATCGCGGCCGTGCGCGGCGTCGGCGCGCGCGTGTTCCTCATCACCGACGGGGACGTCGCGGGCGCGATCACCGCCGCCGCGCAGCGCACCGAGGTCGACCTGCTCCTCGGCATCGGCGGCACGCCGGAGGGCGTGATCTCCGCCGCCGCGTTGAAGTGCCTCGGCGGCGCGATCCAGGGCAAGCTCGCGCCGCGCAACGACGACGAGCGTCAGAAGCTCCTCGACCAAGGGCTCGACCCCGACGCCGTCCTCACGATCGACGACCTCGTGTCCGGCAACGACGTGTTCTTCGCCGCCACCGGCGTGACCGACGGCTACCTCCTGCGCGGCGTTCGCTATTGGCCCGACGGCGCGACGACCCATTCGATGGTGATGCGCTCACGATCGGGCACGGTTCGCTACGTCGAGGCCGAGCACAGGTTCGAGAAGCTCGAGCGCTTCTCCCGCATCGAATACCGGCGCTGAGCCAAAGCGCGGCGTTTTCAATACACTGCGCGCTACAGGGACGAAAGGAAGTCGGAGATGAGCGAGAAGACCATCTTGGTTTGCGATGCCTGCGGCCGGCCCGCCGCGGAAACCGTCACCATTCGCGTGGGCCGCGGCAACTTCGTCAAGGACCTCTGTGCGATGCACGTGAGCGAATTGATCTCGGGTGCTCGCAAGCCGAGGCCCGGAAGGCGCAAGGGTGTCGTGGCTGCCGCTCCCAAGAAGACCTCGGCGCGCAAAGCTCGCGGGGCGACCGGGAAGCGTCGCGGACGCCCGCGCAAGGCCGCCTAGCCGGCGGCCCGGTAGACGCCCTTCCCCGTTCTCCGGACCTCGCCGTCCCGCGCGGCATCGGCGAGCGCCGCGAGCACGCGTCTCCGAACGTCGGGAGTTTCGAACGGGTCCACGTACCCCCGCCGGAGCGCGAGGTCCTGGATCTTCGTCCAATGCAGCGCGTCGGCCTCCTCACGCAACACCGTGAGGACGGCCTCGTGCACGTCCATCAGGCCGAGCGCAGCGGTTCGATCACGGCGTGCGCGAACAACTGGACGACCTCGGGGTGCGGCACGGCGAACGGAAGCACCCAGGGCGCGACGATGAGCTCCTCGACTCCCAGGTCCTGGAACGCCCGCACGCGGTCGATGACCTGCTCGGGAGTTCCGGACAACGTATCGGCGCACCAGGTCTCGCGCGTCTCGTCGCGGAGGGCGTCGCCCGGAAACCCGTCGCGCGCCTCGTCCAGGAGCGCGGTCACGCCACGCTCGTCCTCGGCGACGAGCGCGTAAAGACCGACCGAGCGGCGGAACGTGTCCGGATCCCGATCGGCCGCGTCGCACGCGCGACGCACCCCGTCGAGGTTCGCGCGGTAGTCGTCGATCGTCCTGCGCCACACCGTGTTCCAGCCGTCGGCGAACCGCGCGACGAGGGAGAGAAGACGATCTCCGCCCTTGCCGCCCAGCCAGATCGGAGGATGCGGCTTCTGGATCGTCCCGGGGAGCAGGCTCGCCTCGTGAAGGCGCACGTCGCCCACCTCGAGGGTCGCCGGCTCGTCGCCGAACAGCGCCCCGAGGGCTCGCAGCGTGTCCTCGAGGTTCGCGAACCGCTCCCCCAGGGTGCCGAACGGATAGCCGAACGCGTCGAACTCCTCGCGAAGCCATCCGGCTCCGAGCCCGAGATCGAGCCGCCCGCCCGAGATGCCGTCGATCGTCGTGGCCATCTTCGCGAGGATCGCGGGGTGTCGAAACGGCGCGCACAACACGAGCGTGCCGATGCGCACGCGCTCGGTGAGCGCGGCGATACCCGCGAGGGCCGTCATCGGTTCGAGCGAACCGAGCGGCCGTTCGTCCCCGCCGTATCGCGCGAACGTGTAGAAGAAATGATCGGAGACCCACACGGAATCGAACCCGAGCCTTTCGGCGAGTTGCGCGTGCTCGACGACACGTCGGAACGAGACCGGTTCGCCGCCGGGCAGCGAGAAGTCGTAGTGCGGCAGCGCGAGCCCGAACCGCATCAGAGGTAGCGGAGCACGTCGGCCGGACCGGTCACCTCGGAGTGCGGCGGCACGTGGATGCCGAACGGCATCTTGAGGCGCGGATACACCGACACGTCGTGCGCGAGGTGCACGCCCGGATGCACGGTCACCTCGTCGCCGAGCGCGACGCAGTCCTCCACCGTGGTCGGGAGATCGAGGTCGGATCGGATCTCGCTCATCGACCCCACCACCACCTCCGAGAGCAGGGCACCCGGCCCGACGATCGCGCCGTCGCGGATCTGGGACCGAACGATCGTCGCGCCCTCGCGAACCTCGACGTCGTCGTCGAGGTTCGACTCGCTGATCGTGACGTCGCGCCCGATCTCGCAGAAGCGCCCGATCCGGACGCCCGGGCCGATCGTCACCGAGCCGTCGGCGATCTTCTCCGCGAGCGTCGTGCCCTCGACCGAATCGCGCAACGCGAGCGACTCCGGCGCGATCCACACGTTGCGCTCGGCATCGAACGGCGGTCCGAGCAGCCGGTCCACGGACTCGAAGTTGCCGTTCAGCACGTCCACCATCGTCTCGAGATAGTCCCGCACGTTGCCGAGGTCGCCGATCCTGCGCACCGGGTGGACGTAGAGCGGCTGCCCATTGCCCACCAGCCAAGGCAGCAGGTCCTTGCCGAAGTCCAGGCGCCTCGTCCGCAGTCGATCGATCTCGGGATCGTTCGCGAGCTCGCGCAGCCGCTCCGTCTCGACGATGTAGAAGCCTGCGTTCGTCATGAGCGGCAGGCTGCGGAACTCCTCGTCGCTCGCGACGTGGAAATGCTCGCGGAGCTCCGCGAGCGTGGGCTTCTCGACGAACTCGCGCACGCGGCCGCCGTCGTCGACGAGGATCACGCCGTACTTCTCGGCGACCTCGTCGGGCTCGCGCGTCATCGCCGCGATCGTCACGACGGCCCCCGACTTCTCGTGCGCGCGAAGCATCGGCTCCAGGTCGAAGTCGATGATGGAGTCCGTGGGGAAGATCAGCGCCCGTTGCGTGATGTCCCAGTGCTCCATCAAGCGAAGCGTCGAGTCGGCGCTCCCCGTCGACAGCACGTCGTACTTCACCGGGGAGTACTTCACGTCGACGCCGAACCCCTCGCCGTATCCGATCAGCACCTTGATCTGATATCGGTTCTCCTTGCCGTGGGCGATGATGTAGTAGTCCTTCACGCCCTCGCTGGAGAGGATCTGCAGTACCCAGCGGATGAGGCGGCGTCCGAGGAACGACATCGCGGCCTTCGAACGGAGGTAGCCGGGCGCCTTCAGGGTCAGCGGTCTGGCCCGAACGCCCTGGCCACCCGCCAGGCCGAGCCCGACGAGGTCCGTGAGGTCGGCCACGTCCGGATGATAGTGCGCCGGACGGAAACCCGCCGCGGCGAAGCTACGGCGCCGGCGACGGAACCGTGTTGTGCAGCGCGAGCGTGCCCGACATGATTTCCGCGCCGGTGGCGTCTCGGACGACCACCCGCGCGTAGTCCGAGAGATCACGCTTGAACCGCTGGGCCACGTCGGCGCTGCCGGCCGTGTTGAGCCCGGGGATCTTCCCCACGAGGGCCTTCCCGCCCGTCCCCTTCTCGAGCGTCACCGTGTACGGGAAGGGAGGCCGATCCACTGCTGGGAGCCCCACGATGCTCACGATCACGAAATCAGCGCCGGCGAACGAGTTGAGCTCGACCGCGACCCCGTTCGACAGAGTTCCCTCGGGTCCGGCGAGGACCGCAGAGTAGACGGTGTCACGTGGATCGGTCGAACGGCTGTTGGACAGGAGCTGCGCGAATCTGTCCGTTGCCTCTTGGACACGCCTCGAGGCCTCCCGCGCCCGCTCTTCCAGGCGATCGGCCCGGCCGGCCATGACGGCGCCCCACCCGAGCCCGGAGATCGCGATCATCGCGGCGACCAACGCCGCGGCGCTCAGCCGGCCGCGGCGAGCCCACGGCGAGCGGCGACCACCGGCGGCCTCCCTGATCACTCCCGCCACCCGCGCCTCGAGCTCCTCCGGCGGCGACGCGGGCGCGAGCGAGTACGGCAGCAGCGCGGCCGCGCGGTGGAGGTCGTCCGCCTCCTTCCGGCACGCGGCGCACCAGGCGAGGTGCCGGTCGATGAGCGCGGCGTCCCGCGTCGTGAGGGAGCCGAGCGCGAGCTCCGGCATCAGGTCGCGGGCGACCGTGCAGTTCACGACCGCTCCTTGTCGTCGTTCGCACGCCGCACCTTGATGAGCGCCGCACGGAGCCTGGTCTTCACGGTGCCGAGCGGCAGGCCGTCGGCCTCCGAGATCTCGCGCGCCGTGAGGCCCCGGAAGTACGCCCGCGCGAGGAGACGCCGTTCCGACTCGGTGAGCGACGCGAGCGCGCGCATCGCGACGTCGCGCTCCATCAGGACGTCCTCCTCGCCGGCGGACGGCGAGTCGGGCACCTCGTCGACCAGCACGAGCGTCGGGCGGCTCGCCCCGGTCTCGCGGCGCAGGCGGTCCACGGCGAGGTTGTGCGCGATCGTCATCAGCCAGGTCGAGAGCCGGCCCCGCGCCGGATCGAAGCGGGCCGCCTTGCGCCAGGCCATCAGGAACACGTCTTGGGTGAGCTCCTCGGCGGCCTCACGGGTGCCGAGCAGGCGAAGGCCGAGCGTGTACACCGGCCGCCCGAACCTGGCGTACAGCGTCCGCACCGCCTCGTCGTTCCCGTTGAGGAGTTGTTCCATGAGCTGTTGTTCCTCCCGCGGAAGGAGGGGGCCATCGTTCCGAGTCAACACTCGGTTCTCCTCGGGTATACGGCGTGCGTCTTCGCGCCGGCTTTGGTGCTTCTTGCTGCCATTATCGCCCCCGACCACGCCGATCGTGAGGTCGGACCTCGGCCGGTGTGCCCGAACGAGACTTCCGTTTCGAGCCATCGTATGCTAGGTTGCTCTTATGCGCAACCCCGCGCGGGTTCTCGCGATCGCGGCCACCGCCGCCCTGCTCATGCTCGGCGCCCTCGCGCAGTCGGCCGGCGCGCAGTCCGAGCCCGCCCCGATCGTTCACCTGACGCTGAACGGCGTCGTCGACCCGTTCGTGGCGGACTATCTGCGACGCGGCATCAGCACCGCGCAGAGCGACGGGGCGGGGATGGTGCTCATCACGATCGACACGCCCGGCGGGCTCGACTCCTCGATGCGCGAGATCGTCCAGGCGATCCTGAACGCGGACGTCCCGGTGGTCTGCTACGTGTCGCCGCAGGGCGCCCGCGCGGCATCGGCGGGCGCGTTCATCCTCACGGCGTGCCCGATCGCGGCGATGGCGCCGGGGACGAACGTCGGCGCGGCCACGCCGGTCGGCGTCTCGGGGATCGTGCTCGCGCGGAAGGTCACCGAGGACGCCGTCGCGTACATCCGGAGCCTCGCCGAGCAGCGCGGGCGCAACCCCGACCTCGCCGAGTCGTTCGTGCGGGACGCGACGAGCGTCTCCGCCGACGCAGCGCTGGAGGCCAACGCGATCGACCTGATCGAGCCGACCCCCGGTGCGCTGCTCGCAGCCCTGGAGGGTCGTACGGTGACCGTCGCGAACGGCACCGAGGTCACGCTGCGCACCGGTGGTGCCGCGATCGACGACGTCAACCTCTCCGGCGCGGTCGCGTTCCTGCACGCGCTCTTCGACCCGAACCTCGCCTTCATCTTCTTCTGGCTCGGGCTCGGCCTCATCGTGCTCGAGCTGATCGTCCCCGGACACATCTTCTCGGGCACGCTCGGCACGATCCTGTTGGTGATCTCGTTCGCCTCGTTCGGACTGCTGCCCGTGCGGCTGCTCGGCATCGTGCTCCTCGCGGCGTCGATCGTGTTCTTCCTGCTCGAACTCAAGGTGCCGGGCTTCGGCATCTGGTCGGTCGCCGGGCTCGTGTCGCTCCTGATCGGCGGCCAGTTCCTGTTCAACGGCGCCGGCGGCGTGCGCGTCTCGCCCTTCGTGCTCGTGCCGGTCGCGGCGGCCGTGGCGGCGTTCTTCGGCCTCGCGGTCGCGAAGCTGCTGGAGATCCGGCACAAGCCGGCGCCGCTCGGGCCCGAGCGCCTGATCGGGATGCAAGGGGTCGCGCTCGACGGCGGCCTCTCGCCCGAAGGGATCGTGCGCGTCGCCTCCGAGGAGTGGAACGCGACGTCGTCCCATGGCACGGTCCCCGAAGGGGCGAGGGTGAAGGTCATCGCGCTCTCGGGGCTCAGCCTGACCGTGGAGCCCGCGGACGAAGACCATGAAGCTCCGGCGATGCCGGAGGAAGGAGGCAACCCGTGAGTCCGCTCTTGATCGGCCTGGCGGTCGTGGTCGTGCTGGCCGTGCTGTTCCTCGCGAATGCGATCCGGATCATGCCGGAGTTCCAGCGGCTCGTCGTGTTCCGGCTCGGCCGCCTGCTCGCGACGAAGGGCCCCGGGCTGGTGATCCTCATCCCCTTCATCGACAAGGGGTCGAAGGTCGACCTGCGCGAGTTCTTCCTGGAGATTCCGCGGCAGGACTCGATCACGAAGGACAACGCGCCGATCGCGATCGACTTCATCACGTTCTACAAGGTGATGAACCCCGAGATGACCGTCGTGCAGGTCGGCAACTTCGCCGGCGCCGCGCAGGCGCTCGCGTCGACCACGCTGCGTGCGGTGATCGGCGACATCCCGCTCGACGACGTGCTCGCGAAGCGCGACGAGATCAACCATCTGCTGCGCGCGAAGCTCGACGAGGTCACCGAGCGCTGGGGCGTGAAGGTCACGAACGTCGAGATCCGCGAGATCATCCCGCCGCCCTCCGTGCAGGAGGCCATGACCCGCCAGATGTCGGCGGAGCGGACGCGGCGTGCCGTCGTGCTCGAGGCCGACGGGACGAAGCAGGCCGCGATCACCGTGGCCGAGGGCAACAAGGAGGCCGCGATCCTGAACGCCGAGGGATCGAAGCAATCGGCGATCCTCAGCGCCGAGGGTGAGCGGCAGGCGGCGATCCTTCGCGCGGAGGGCTTCGCGATGGCGCTGCAGCGCATCTTCGAGACCGCGCAGGGCGTCGACGGGAACACGATGACGCTGCAGTACCTCGACGCGCTGAAGCAGATCGGCGCCTCGTCCTCGTCGAAGATCGTGGTCCCGATGGAGCTGGCGGGCCTCGCGGGCGGCATCGTGGCGCTCGCCGAGCAGACGAGGGGAAACGGGTCACAGGGCTAATCGGACGAAGGTGCCGATGTGGGCCAGTTGCTTTGGCTGATCGCTGGCGTCGGCTTGATCGCGCTGGGGTACGTTCAGGCGCTGAACCCCGACCGGCAGATATGGCCAATGAACGCGGCGGCAAAGGTGGTGTTCGGACCACGCCTCCGATCCTTCCGCATAGGAGTTGGCCTCGCCGTCATGGCGGCCGGCCTAGCTATCGTCGTCGTCGCCGCCGTGAATTTGTTCGGCTGATGGAGTTCTCCGGGAACCGCGTGTCATTTCTTGGTGTAACAGGCGCGAACGGATAGACGATCGAGCGGTGCTCCGTGGAGGGCCGACCACTGGAGGACGCGGAGCTCGTCGGACTCGCCAAGGATGGCGACGTTCGCGCGTACGAGCAGCTGGTGGAGCGCCACCGTGCGCTCGCGTTTCGCACGGCGTGGCTCGTCACCCGTTCGACCGCCGAGGCGGAGGACGCCGTGCAGGAGGCATTCGTGAAGGCCTACTACGCGCTGCCGAAGTTTCGGTCGGGCGCCCCGTTCCGGCCGTGGATCCTCCGCATCGCCGCGAACGAGGCGAAGAACCGCGTGCGCTCCCACCGCCGTCGAGAAGCGCTCGCCGTCCGCGCCGCGGCCGAACCGGGGGACGCGGTCCCGTCCCCCGAGGCCGCGGCGCTGGCCCGTGAGGATGCGGAGATCGTCGTGACGGCGCTCGCGAAGATCCCCGAACGCGATCGTCTCGTGATCGCGTACCGGTATCTGTTCGACCTCTCCGAAGCGGAGATGGCGGCCGCGCTCGACGTGCGGCCGGGTACCGTGAAGTCCCGTCTCTCGAGGGCCATGGCGAGGCTTCGCGCCGAGCTCGACCAGGAGGAGGGCCGGTGAGGGATCGCCTGCGCGGGCTGACGGACGACGACCTCGGGCGCGCGCTCTCGCGTTGGGTGGCGTGGCCGGAGCCGTCGGTGTCGGTCGAGGCCGTCACGCGCGGGATCGAGGAGGCCGCGCGTGAGCCGCGGAGCCTCCGGCCTCGCCTGTCGCTCCCCTCCCGCCGCCGCACGATCTCGATCCTCGTGGCCGCGACCCTCGCGCTCGCGACCGCGGCGGTGGCCGCGAAGCTCGTGCTGGACCTCGGCGCGATCACGATCACGACCGTCCCGAGCGTCTCGCCGCTCCCCACGCGGTCGCTCGGGCCGGGGGACCTCGGGACGCCGGTTTCGCTGCAGCAGGCGGCCGGGCTCGCGGGGTTCACGCCTCGCGTTCCCACCGCGCTCGGCGCGCCCGACCGCGTATGGGTGGATCGCGTGGTCGCGGACTTCGCCGGCAAGGAGGTCACCACGATCGTGCTCGCGTGGGAGCCGCGAGAGAACCTCCCCGCGATCGAGGGCTCGGACTTCGGCGCCGTGCTCATGGAGTTCCGGGGCCAGGCGAACGTCGCCTCGAAGATCCTCGGCGAAGGCTCCACCACGATCGTGCCCACCTCCGTGGGCGACCTCGACGCGACGTTCATCACCGGGCCGCACGAGCTCGACCTCCTGGACGGCGGGCGCGTTCGCCGGTTCGTCGTGCGCGGGACCGTGGTCCTGTGGAACGAGGGCGAGCTGGCCTTCCGGCTCGAGACGGACCTCGGCGAAGTGGGCGCCACCGACATCGCGGCGTCCTGACCCGACGGAACCGTCCTCGCGCATGCGGTGTAGCCACGGCGAGCGAGAGGGAAGGGAGCGGATCATGCGTACGCGAGCGATGAAGCTGTTCGCGGGGACGATGCTCGCCGCGGGCATCGCGATCGTGCCGCCGGGCACGGCTTCAGCGGGCGGCGGTGGCTGTTTCCACGAAACGTCCCGTCCGAGCGTGGCGAACGGCCGCACGGTCGACATGGTCGACAGCTGCTTCCAGGCCACGGTGCTCCGCGTGCCCGTCGGCGCGACGGTGACGTGGACGAACGGGGACCCCGTCGAGCACACGGTGACCGGGGTGGGAGGGACGTGGGGTACCTTCGACGCGCTGGCCCCGGGCGACAAGGTCGCCTATTCGTTCGACGGCGACGGCGTCTACGTGTACTCCTGCATGATCCATCCCGGCATGGTTGGCGCGATCGTCGCCGGGACCGGGAGGGGTAACGGATCGCTGCAGCCGGCCGCCCAGCTCGTGAGCGGCGGCATCGGTCCTGCGACGCCGGCAGCGGAGACCGCCTCGACCGGCGTGGCGACGTCGGACGGCGACATGGCGACCGGTCTCGTGGGCGGCGCGATCGGGATCGTGATCGGCCTTGGGATCGCGGGGGTCGTCGTGGCGAGGAACCGGAGGCCGTGGGGCCGCCGGGTCGGCGACACGGAGCCGATCAGGACGGCGTGACGGACGGGGCCTCGAGCCCGGCTTGCTGCATCGCGAGCACGAAGTCGTGCTGGCTCGATACCGCCTTCATCGCGGCGTCGACCGACACCGTGCCCTCCTTCACGAGGCCCAGGAGCCACTGGTCGAAGGTGATCATGCCGTAGAACGCTCCCTCGGCGATCACCTCCTTGATCTCGTGGGTCTTCTCGGGGTCCGCGATGCGCTCGGCGATACGGCCGTTGTTCACGAGGATCTCGAGCGCGGGCACGCGCGTTCCCGTCATCGTGGGAACCAGGCGCTGGCAGATGATCCCGCGGAGGGTTCCCGCGAGCGCGTACCGGATCTGTTGCTGCTGGTACGGCGGGAAGAAGTCGATCACGCGGTTCACCGTCTCGTTCGCGTCGACCGTGTGGAGCGTCGAGAGCACCAGATGCCCCGTCTCGGCCGCCTGGATCGCCGCGCGCACCGTCTCGGTGTCGCGCATCTCGCCGATCAAGATCACGTCCGGGTCCTGTCGAAGCGCGGCGCGCAACGCAGACAGGAAGTCCCTCGTGTCGTTCCCGACCTCGCGCTGATTGATCTCCGCGAGCGCATCGCGGTGCAGCACCTCGATGGGGTCCTCGATCGTCACGATGTGCACCGGCTTCGTCCTGTTGATGTGGTCGATCATCGCCGCGAGCGTGGTGGTCTTGCCCGAGCCCGTCGGCCCGGTCACGAGGATCAACCCGCGGTGCTCGTCGGCGATCGTCCGCACGGCCTCCGGGAGACCGATCTCCTCGAACGACGGGCCGCCGAAGCGCAGCTTGCGGAGCACCATGCTCACCGAACCGCGTTGCTTGAAGACGTTCGCGCGAAACCGCCCGACGTCGGGCAGTGAGTACGCGAAGTCGACCTCGCCGCTCTCGACGAACTTGGCCTGGCGGTCGGAGGGGATGATGCTTTCCGCGATCGCCATCGTCTCCATCGACGTGAGCGAGTCGCGCTCGAGCCGCCTGAGGCCGTCGGGCATGCGGATCATCGGCGGGGAGCCGACCTTCACGTGCAGGTCCGATCCCTCCCCGACCACGAGTTCCTTCAACCAGCCATCGAACTCGGCTACCGGAGCCGGCTTCGTGCCTTCCATCCCATCCCTCGATCGCCGTCGACCGGTGCGGGAACGAAGGTTCCCGGCGCTTGGCTATCCCATCGGACGGTCTCGAAGCCGACTTCAGTCGGGGGTCACGATTTCCCGCCGACGCGGGCGACGAGCCGGCACACCTCGCGCTCGCCCAGGGGCTCGAACTCGGTGAGGTGCAAGGGCGGCTGGGAGCCGCTCAGCATCCCCTCGAGCAGGCCACGGTGGATCGTGCACACGAGCTCGCGATGATCGTCGAGCATGTCCCGGAAGGGACAGTCCCGCAGCGAGATCTCGACCGTGCGGGAGCTCCTGCGCCGGAACCTCGGGTCGAACCCCGCCTCGGCGAGCGCCTCCTGCAGCTGTGCGAGGTTGGGTCCCGCCCGCCGCCGAGCCCCCGGCTTGGGCACGCTTCGGCCGACGAGGTAGATGCCCCAGTCGCGCGCGAGGCTCGCCGCGCGCTCCCGGGCACGCGTGCCCGACACGAGCGCGGCGAGGATGTCGGCGAGGAGCCGGTGGTCGCGCCCCTCCCGATCCTCCCGCTCGAGCGCCTGATACATCGTCTGGGGCCGTCCCACCGACGATCCCTTGCTCGTCGACGCCGAGACCAGGCCCGCCTCCTCGAGGCGGCGAAGGTGCGGCCGGAGCGTGTTGGGGTGCAAGGACAGGCGCACCGAGAGCTCGCGAACGGACACGGGACGCCCCGACAGACGGAGGAATCGGTAGAGACGGTGTCGCGTGTCGTCCGCGAGCGCCTTGTGAACCTCGAGCCCGGACGGCTCAGGCATCGTGCTCCGTGGCCGTATCATGGATAAGCACGGTTCTCACCGTGTTTATCACGAAATCGACGACGGAGGACCGAGTGGTCACCGAGGCACAGGTTCGCGAAGCGCTCCGCGGCGTCCTGGATCCCGAGATCGGCAAGCCGATCGAGGACATCGGGATGTTGCGCTCGATCGAGGTCGACGGGGGCGCGGTCCGCGTCCAGGTACTGATCACGATCGAGGGATGCCCGCTGAAAGACCGCATCACGCAGGACGTCACGGCGGCGGTCTCGCCGCTCGAGGGCGTCTCCGCCGTCGACGTGGAGCTCTCCCCCATGAGCGGCGAGCAGCGCGAGGCGCTCGTGCAGCAGCTCCGGGGAGGCCACGCGGCAGCGCCCCCGTCGAAGATCTCGTTCCCGCCGACCACCTCGGTGATCGCGGTCGCTTCCGGCAAGGGCGGCGTCGGCAAGTCGAGCGTCACGGTGAACCTCGCGGTGGCGCTCGCGGCCGAGGGCCATCGCGTCGGCGTGCTCGACGCGGACGTGTGGGGCTTCAGCGTGCCCAGGATGATGGGCGTCTCGGGCAAACCGGTCGGGTTCAACGACATGATCCTGCCGCTCGAGGCCTACGGCGTGAAGGTCATCTCGATGGGGTTCTTCGTCCCAGAGGAAACCCCCGTGATCTGGCGCGGCCCGATGCTCCACAAGGCGATCGAGCAGTTCCTCGGCGACGTGTACTGGGGCGAGCTGGACTTCCTCCTGTGCGACCTCCCGCCCGGCACCGGCGACGTGTCGATCTCGCTCGCGTCGTTCCTGCCTGGAGCTGCGATGCTCGTGGTGACGACGCCGCAGGAGGCCGCGCGGAAGGTCGCCGAGCGCGCGGGCCGCATGGCCGAACGCACGAACCTGCGCCCGCTCGGCGTCATCGAGAACATGAGCTTCTTCGTGTGCCCGCACTGTGGCGAGGCGGAGCCGATCTTCGGCACCGGCGGCGGGCTCGAGGCCGCGGAGACGCTCGGCGTGCCGCTGTTCGCGCAGGTACCGTTGCTCCCGGCGCTCCGGGCCGGCGGCGACACGGGCCGGCCGATCGTCGTGACCGATCCCGACGCGGCGGCGAGCGTCGCGCTCGTGGAGGCGGCACGCGCGGTCGCGAGATCCTCCAAGACGAAGGTCGGCAAGCCGCTCTCGTTGATCGCGGGGCCGGGCGCGACGGCCGCCGGCCACCATCACCACTGAGGTGCCGGGTCCGACGGACCGAGCTACTGGCTGAGGGGAGGGCGCGTCGAGGGCTCCGCGTGCATCCAGCAGAGCGTCGACGCGTTGTAGATCGACAGGACGGTCGAGCAGCCGGGCTCCAGGCACACGCGCCCGGAGGATGATTGCGACGCGACATCCTTCCCTCGAACCGGCGTTCCGAGCTGAGCGTTGCCCCTGGTGCTCCGAGCCGCCATCTCGATCCCTTCGCGCGATGGATCGCGTCGATTCGATGGAGCGAAGGGACGGGATGTGGAACGCCACCGGTCGACCGCTCGAGCGAATCCTCGGGTGGCACCCGAGACAATCAGCCTAACAGTCCGCCCTCGTCGTCGTCGTCGGCCGCGCGCGACGCGGCATCACCGTCGTCGGGCGATCGCTCCCCTTCCGACGCCGCGACGGGCTCGAGCGCCGGACCCGGACCTTTCCGGATCGCCCACACGGCGAGCGTGATGCCCGAGAGCAGCGCGACGGTCGCGCCGGTCCACTGCGAGCCGGTCAGCCCGAAGAATCGCTTGTCGATACGCAAGGAGTCCTCGACGACGCGCATCGTCCCGTACCAGAGGCCGAACGTGAGCGTGAGCACGCCGAGCCGCCGCGGCTTGCTCACGAGGAACCAGAGCAGCGCGAACAGGAGCCAGGCGCTGATCATGTCGTAGAGCGCGGTCTGGTGGACGCCGACCCCCTGCGCCAGCAGCCGACCGTGCGCGTCGACGAGCGTCGCCGCCCCGCGCGTGATCGTTTCGATCGAGCCGTCCTGCAGCGTCGCGCTGCACGCGCCGTTCGCGCAGACCCACGGTGGTGCAAGCGTTCCCCCGTGATAGGTCCACGCGAGCAGCCAGCTCGTGGGCTTCCCGAGGTGATCGCCGATGATGAGGTCGCCGACGCGTCCGATGCCGATCCCGAGCGCGATGCACACGACCGCGGGATCCATCGTTCGGAAGAAGCCCCAACCCAGCCGGCGCATCCGCGGGACGTTGATGAGCACCGCGCCGGCGATGCCTCCCAACAGCGAGATGCCGCCCCTCCAGATGGCGAGCATGTCTCCGAGGCCGTCGAACTCGGAGTAATGCGCGATGACGTAGAAGAGGCGGGCGCCGATGATCGTGCCGACCAGCGCCCAGAAGATCATCTTCTCGAAGGTGGCGCGGACCTCCGCACGCCGCCCGGCGAGCTCCTCGGGCGTGAGGGTGCCGTCGTCGGGAACGAGTCGCGGCGGCCCGATCCTCGTGAGCAGCGAGGCTCCGATCAGGAAGCCGATCGCGATGCCGAGGCCGTGCGGGGAGATCGCGATCGAGTCCCCGAGGCGGATGCGATCGAGGACCGGCCAGCCGATCGAGCCGAGCGCGGGGATCACGCGGCCGAGTCTAGCGACCGTCGTCGAAGAGCTCGGCGACCCCCCTGCCGAGCAGGATGCCGCCCGAGACGTCCGAGGGGTAGTGCACGCCGAGGTAGACGCGCGACATGCCCACGGCGTTCGCGAGCGCCGAGAGCAGCGCGCGCGCCGTCCCCGGCAGATCGAGGTCCCGCCCCGCGACCGTGAGGAACGAGACGAGCACGGCCGGATGGCTGCTCGGCCAGCTGGTGCCGTTCGGCTTGCCGATCAACAAGCGCGTGCCGTCGGGATCCGCGTCGTACGGGCGGGGGCGGAGGAAGACCTTCTTGAGGCCCTGGCCGGCCGCCCACGTGATCGATGCGGCCGCGAGCGCCCGCGCGGCCGTCCGCCGGTGACCGGCGAGCGCGAGAGCGCCGGCGGCGGCGCCGGCCGCCCACCACGAACCCAGCTCGGTGATCGTCTCGTAGACGCGGTCGGCGCCGCCGCCGGCGCGGTCGTTCACCCGCCGGAACGCCTTCGCGTCGCGCTCGCGTCCGTCCTCGGTCGAGCTCCATGCGCCGATCGCGAGCGAGGCTCCGCCCAGCACGAGGCCCTTCACGACGGTGCGCGCGCGCATGGTGCGCGATGATAGGCGACGGCGACGATTCACGACGGCGCGGACTCGATCTCGCGCTTTTGCGCGAGGATCCCCCGCCGCAAGGCGAGCTGTGAGCCGCCGACCGCCGCGAGGCTCTTTGCGGCAAACGATCCGAGCAGCCCCTTGAACGTGTAGTCGACCTCGTGCCGCAAGAGCGACCGCTCGAACGGCAGCGACGCGATCGAGGTCGTCACGGTGCCGCTGAGGATGCCGCTCAGCCGGAAGCGCGCGAGCCAGGGCGGCTCCCATTCGAGCACCTCGGCCTGGACGTCCGATCGCGCCGCCATGAACCGCATGCGGATCGAATAGTGCGCGCCGGGCCCCAGTCCCTTCGAGGGCAGCCACACGCGTTCGATGTGGCGGTCCCAGTGCGGAAGGTTGACCGGATTGCTCGTGACCTCCCACACGCGCTCCGGGCTCGCGTCGACCTCGACCGAGGCTTCGACGATCGTCACGCCGCGGCGCTTCCGCTCGACCAGCCGTGCCACCACACGAGGCGCGACGGCGCGATCCGCACCAGCGCGTCGAGGCCGGGGCCGATCGACTTCAAGATCGACTTTGCTGATCGCGCCCCGGATTCGAGCGCGGCGAGCGTGTAGACGGAGCCGGCGCCCTGCACCATCGCGCCCACCATCTCGCGCGCGCGCCACGCGCTCGCGCGATCGACCGTGAGGGCGACCGCAACCTCGGGGCCGGCGTCGGCGAGGGCGAGCGTCTCCACCGGAAGCCCCGCGTACAGCGCTCCCCCGTCCGCGAGCCACCGGCAGGGCACGACCGTGGGGCCCTGTGGGCCGGCGAGGGCGAGCGCACCCTCGCCGCTTTCGCCCATCGCCGACCGAACGTCGAGCGGAAGGGGATCGAACGCGGCCTTGCCCTTCCTCGTCGCGGTGAACGCCGTGTGCGAGGAGACCTCGCCGCCCCACCGGCTCCACCCCTCCTGCACGCCCTCGTCATCGACGAGCGCCGTGCGGCCGACGTCGATGCCGACGAAGACGCGTCCCGGGGGTGTCCACGCGAACGGCACCTGCTTCGCGTCGACCGCGTAGCCCGCGAAGAAGCGTGCGTTCTTCCGGCTGAACTTCACCGAGGCGCGCGCGAGCTGCGGCGCGTCGGAGACCGTCGCCCCCCACGTGCCGCGATCCAACAGGTCGAACGTGCGCACCGTGCCCGTGAACGTGACCGCGAGGTCGCCGTGACGCACGAGCCCCGCCATCGACGGATCCAGAGCCCACGAGCGCGCCTTCACCGATCGCCGCGAGGTCGTGAGCCACAGGCGCCCGCCCGACAGGGCGAACACCAGCGGCGTGCAGTGGGGCCCGTTCGGGGTGAGGCTCGCCACCGAGCAGAACTCGCCGTGCTCGAGCACGTCCTGGATCGCCGTCGACAGGAAGCTCACGGCCGCATCATCTCCCCATCGACGGCCGGTGGGCGAACCAGCATGAGCCCGGTCCACACGACGTGGCTCGCGATCGGCGCGAGCACGCCGCCGCTCCACCACGCGAGGCCGCTCCAGACGGCGCCGCCCACGAGCGCCGCCGCCACGATCGGGAGCCGGCGGCTCGGAAGGTTCACGGCCACGCCGACCGCGACCGCCGCGGCGGCGGCCGCGGCGGCGCCGGCCGTCACCTGCTCTTGGATCAGCCCGCGCAAGAAGAGCTCCTCCCCCGGCGCGGTGACGAGCAGCGCGAGCACCAGGCGTCGTGCGAGCGGTTCCTCGTCGGCCACCGCGTACGCAGCAACGACGTGACGCCGGAATCGCTCCCACGGGCCCACGAGGCGCACGAACGCGAGCGTTGCGACGTAGAAGGCGACTCCCGCGATTGCGCCGACTGCCGCCGAGGCTCCCGAGCCGAACGAAAGATCCGAGCCCAGGATTGCGATCGTGCCGGCGCCGAGCACGACGTACACGGCAGGGAGCACGCGGAAGACCGTCGAGCGCCCGCTCGCGACCCAGGCCCAGGCGGTGGCGATCGCGAGCCCGCCGCCGATCGCGAAGGCCACGCGCACGGCTACCTCGGGAGGAACCGCACCTTCACCGCCACCTCGGCGGTGAACGCGGTGACGACCGCGAGGTAGAAGAAGCCGGTCGCCGATTGCACCGCGGAGGCCCTCGTGCCCGCGAGCGCGGCCTTTACGAGCACCGCGATGAGCGCGGTGGTCCCCACCATGCCGAGGGCGATCCACGGCGCGAGCGCGCCGGCGGTGAGAAGCGGGTTGAACTGCGACGAGGCTTCGACGCGGCCGAACCCCGCCGAGAGCACCGCGGCGGCCTCCAGCACCACGGCGGCGAGCAGCACCGTCGTGTACCGATTGATCGGTCCGCGCGAGAGGCCGCGGTCGGTGAGGTACCAGTGACCGAGCAGCAGTCCGTCCAGCACCGCGCCGAGGAACGCCGCCCCGGCGAAGAGCTGGAACAGCGCAACGGGCTCGGCCTGCCGAGCGGTGCCCGCCATCGCGACCACACCCGCGATCGCGACGGGTACGCCGGCGAGGCCCATCCAACGAGCCGCCGTCTCTCGTCGCGCGAAGAACAGGACGGTCCACCCCGCCACGATCAGCGTGCTCGCGAGCGCGAGCCTCACGGCCCACGTTCCCGCGGCGTTTCCGCCCACGACGCCGGCGGCGGCCGAACGCCACCACCCGAACGCGAGCACGGCGAGGATGGCGCCGGAGAGCTTGAAGTAGCCGCGCTTCACCTCGTTCCACAGCGGCGTGAGCCAGAGCAGCGCGGCGGCGCCCGCCACCGTCTGCCCCAGGACGAGCGCCATCACCCCCGCCGATCCCTCCATGCTCGTCAGCCTACCGGCGCCGCCCCGCCCGGTACCCTGTTCGCCCATGCGGGACTGGCGCTCCTACGACGACGTCGCCGAGACGTACGAGCGCGTGCACGCGCCGCGCTTCGCGGAGCTCGCGCGCGACCTCGTCGAGCTCGCCGGCGTCACGAGGGGTCAGCGCGTGCTCGACGTCGGGACGGGCACCGGCGTGGGCGCGGAGGCGGCGATCCTCGCGGGGGCGGCGGTGGTGGGACTCGACGCGTCGACCGGGATGCTCGAGGTCGGAAGACGACAGCGGGCCACGATCCCGTTCGTCGCCGGCAGGGCGATCGACCTGCCGTTCACCAACGCGCGCTTCGACGTCGTCACCGGCAACCTCGTGATCGGGCACTTCACGAAGTATCAGACGGCGCTGTTCGACATGATCCGCGTCTTGAAGCCGGGTGGCCGGCTCGCGCTCTCGGCGTGGGCCGACCGTCGCGACAACCTCCAGGATGCGTGGATCGAGCTCGCCGAGTCGGTCGTGCCGCGCGACGTCCTGCGCTCGGCGCTCGACAAGGCGTATCCCTGGGGCGATCACTTCGCGGACCGCGAGCGTCTCGAGCAGGCGTTGGTCGACGCCGATCTCCGCCACGTGCGAACCGAGAAGCGGCGCTACCAGTTCCGCTACGGTCGCGACGAGTACGTCGAGGGACTGTCGACGTTCACGGTCGGGCGCTTCCTCCGGGAGATGCTCGGCGAGGAGGGGTTCGCGTCGTTCATGGATCGAGCAAAGGCCGCGTTCTCGGAACGGTTCGCCGATCCGCTCAACGACTTCCGCGACGCCACGCTCGCGATCGCGACGAAGCCCTAGCCCCAGGTAGTGGACTCGCCAACGACCGCACCAATGGCGAAGATGAGCACATGAAGGCACCTGATCCATTCGCGTTGGTGTGGCGTGGACTGAGCCGGGGCGAGCGACGAGCAGTCATCGTGACGGCCCTTCGGGGTCGTCAAGCACAGAACCCATTCGCTTCGTCGTGGAGTTCGCGAACAGGAGACTGGAGCCCTCCTGGCGCTGGCGTCTCGCGATCTCGATCCTGCTCGGCGACGTGGGTATCGCCGCTTTCGCATGGATCGCCTACGAACGGATCGCTTGGGGTCCTTTGATTGGTCTCTGCATCGCGGTTCCGCTTGGGCTCTTTGCGATCGTGCAGTACCGTCGAGCACGAACGGTCAATCAACCGTTGGCTCAGACTCACGACCGCGGTCGGCCGGCTGATTCCTAGCTCAGATCGAGGACGCGGAACTCCTCGGCGAGGCCCACGCCGATGCGCTCCCCGGCGACCTTCGCCTCGGCGCGCATCCACTCGTCCCACAGACGGATGCCCTCGGTGATCTGACTCACGTGTTCGCCGAGTGCGGCGACCTTCGCATCGAAGTGATCCGTGACGTCCTCGAGGTGGTTCGGCTCGTTCGTCCAGCCGAGCCAGACGTCGTGCACCTCGCGCACCTCGAGCCCTTCGGCGAGGTGCTCCGAGAAGAAGTGCGGGTTGCCGCTGCCGGGAAAGACCGCGTCGAGCGCGATCGCGCCGGCCGTGCGGTGATCCGAGTGGTTGTACGCGGTCTTCGGCTCCTTCCCGTCCTCGGCGGGGACCTGGACGAACACCGCCGTGGGATCGCACGACACGACCGTCTCCGCGCGCACCTCGCGGATCCGGCGCACGACGGCCTCCCGCGCCGCCGGCGAGTTCTCGAGCTCGCCGTCGTGCACGTCGAGCGAACGAGCGCTCGACAGCCCGAGCTTCGCCGCGGCGGCCTCGGTCTCCGTCCGGCGGGTCGCCGCGAGCGCCGCTCGATCGATCGCGGGGTCGCTCGAGCCGCGGTCGCCGTTCGTGAGGATGAGCAGGTGAACCTCCCGGCCGGCCGCGATCCATTTCGCGAGGGTTCCGCCCGCGCAGATCTCCGCGTCGTCGGGATGCGCGAACACGGCGAGCACCGGGCCCGACCCGGAAGCGGCCTCGACGTCGGTCACGTCGTCGCAGCGGCCTCGTCGGCCCGATCGAGCACGTAGCGCACGAGCGACCGCACCGGCACGCCGGTCGCACCCTTCGGGCCGAGGTCGTTTCCGTTCTCCGAGAACGCCGTGCCGGCGATGTCGAGGTGCACCCACGGCGTGTCCCCGACGAACTCCGACAGGAACAGCGCCGCCGTGATCGCGCCGCCGTAGCGGTTGCCGATGTTCTTCACGTCGGCGATCGGGGAGTCGATCTGCTTCCGATAGCCCTTCCACAGCGGCATCTGCCAGTACGGCTCACCGACGGCATCGCCCGCCGCGCGCAGGTCCTCGACGACGCCGTCGTCGTTGCCGAACGCCCCGCTGATCTCGTCGCCGAGCGCCACCATGCACGCGCCGGTGAGCGTCGCCGTGTCGATGATCACCTGCGGCTTCTGTTCCGCGAGGTACGCGAGGGCGTCGGCGAGGATGAGGCGCCCCTCCGCGTCGGTGTTCAGGACCTCGGACGTCTTGCCGCCGCGGTGCGTGAGCACGTCGCCCGGCTTGGTCGCGGAGCCGCTGGGCATGTTCTCGGACGAGGGGATCGCCGCGATCACGTCGATCTTCGGCTTCAGCCGCGCGATCGCCTTCATCGTCGCGAGGATCGAGGCCGCGCCGCCCATGTCATCCTTCATCGTCTCCATGCCCTTGGCGTCCTTGATGGACAGCCCGCCCGAGTCGAACGCGACGCCCTTGCCGGTGAGCGCGATCGGCCGGCCGTTGCCGGCGCCCCGGTACTCCAGCTCGATGAGGCGCGGCGGGTTCACGCTCCCCTGGCCGACTCCGAGGATGCCGCCGAATCCGCCCCGCTTGAGCTCGGCCTCGCTCCACACCTTGCAGCGCAGACCGACCTCGTTCGCCATCTGCTGCGCCTCGCGCGCGATCTCCGCCGGCGGCATGTCGCCGGCGGGCGTGTTCACGAGGTCGCGCGCCCACCGGACGGCATCCGCGACGATCGAACCGCGGCGCACCGCCGCGCGGCCCGACTTCGCGTCGCCGCCCAGCACGATGATCTTCGAGAACCCCTTCGCCTCCGGCTTCTTCGTCTTGTAGCGCTCGAAACGGTACGAGCCGAGCGCGAGGGCCTCGGCGGCGGCCTGCACGGCGTCGGGGTTCGAGTCGAGCGCGAGCGGGAACGCGGTCGCGACGGATCCGAACCGCGCGAGCGACCCGGCCACCCGGCCGAGCGACCGGCGAAGCGCGGCGACATCGAACTCCTTGCGATCGCCCACCCCGACGAGGAGGACTGCGCCGGAGGCGAACTTGTCACCGCTTCGCCGCGGCACGAGCAGGTTCTCGCCCCTTTTGCCCTTGAGCTTCGAGGCGGCGTAGGTGCGATCGAGCCCCGCCTCCCTGACGCCCGGCCCCGGCGTCGGTCCCTGAAAGACCGGCAGCACGAGCACGTCGGCCTTGACCTTGGTGGGCGAGTCGGCGGCGAACGAGAACTGAACCACGTCGAAGCTCCTTTGATCGCGCGAGGTCCTTGCAGTCTATCGGCCCGGTCCCGCGGGCTGTCCGCTGAGTAGGCTGGGCGCCGTGAAGAGGCGCAACCTCACGGACCTCGTGCACTTCTCCGAGGACGACGTGCGGCGCGAGGTGCTGTTCGATTCGGACCGGTTCTTCTCGCAGGTCGCCTGCCTGCAGGGCAACCAGATGATGGGGCCGATCTCGGATCCCACGGCGGAGGCGATGGTGACGGTGCTCACCGGCGAGGTCGCCGCCCAGGTCGACAAGGGCCGCGCTCGCATGAAGCAATGGGAGACCGTCCTGGTGCCGGCCGGATCCGAGCTCACGCTGCGCAACGCCTCGGCCGAGCCCTCGGTCGTGCTGCTCGTGATCGCGCCGCCGCCCAGCGACGGCGACGCCGCCTGATCAGCGGCGCCGCAAGACGACGAGCGACAGAAGGAACGCCACCGCGAACGCGGGCGCGCTGCCGCCCAACGCCGACCCACCGATGAGCGGGAACGGCAGGTGCAGGCCGTCGAAGAAGCGTCCGACCGCGTCGGTCCAGCCGGCGGGGCCCGTCGGCAGGCACCACTGGTACGTCACGAAGCCGGTCACCCACGGCGCGAGGGCTCGGGCGCGAAGCCCGGGCCGCGCGTCCTCGAACAGGTCTCGTTCGGTCGTGCGCCCGCGACGCAGGACGAAGTAGTCGGCGGCGAACACGCCGAACAGCGGCACGAACACCGAGCCGATCAGGAACAGGAAGTACTCGAACGTCGACGCGGACCGCTCGATGAGCGTCGCGAGCACGAGGCCGACCGCGCCGACCGCGACGATGAGCCAGCGCTGTGAGAGCTGCGGCCGCACGTTCTGGATCGAGACCGCCGAGGAGTAGATGTTCGCCATCGCCTGGTCGCTCTCGCCGACGAGCAGCACCACGAGCACGACCGCACCGCCCGCGAGCGCGGCGATCTTCGTGCCGATGTCGAGCACGTCGGGCGCCGAGCCGGCCGCGAGCACCATGAGCGCGCCGAGCGCGTAGAACCAGACGTTGCCGGCCGCGTACCCCCAGTAGGTGCCCGCGAACGATCGGCTCCCTCGCTTCGCGAAGCGGTTGAAGTCGGCGACGAGCGGCAGCCACGAGATCGGCATCGCGATCACGAGGTCGACGGCCGCCCAGAACGGCAGCCCGCCCGCCCCACGCTCCCGCCAGATCGCGCCGAGCTCGCCCGCGGACGCGACGCGGATCGTGATCCAGACGCCGGCGGCGAGCACCACCCAGAACCCGAACCGCTCCAGCCAGCGGCGCACCACCAGCACCGGACCCCCCAGCGCGAGGGCCGTGCAGACGACCGCGACGACGACGATCCAGAACCGGTACGAGTCGAAGCCCAGCAGGTCCTTGCCGACGGCGTTCGCGACGAGCCCCATCGCCCAGAACTCGAACGCGGTCCATCCCACGAGCTGCACGAGGTTCACGAACGACGGGAGGAACGAGCCGCGCAGGCCGAGCACCGGTCTGAACAGCACCATGCCCGGCACCCCCTCGCGCGCGCCGGCGAGACCGACGAGCGCGAGCGGCACGCAGCCGATCACGGAACCGACCACGATCGCGAGCAGCGCGGTTCGCGTGCCGAGCGCCGGTACGAGCAGAGCACCCGTCACGAGCACGAGCAGCCCGATCGAGAGGTCGCCCCAGAGCACCGCGAGGTCGCGACCGCTGAGCCGACGGAGCTCGTCGGGGACGGGGCGGATGCCCCACGCCGGCGCCTCGCGCGCGATGACCGTTTCCAGGCGCTCCGTGACGCTCGCCATCTCGCTCCCTCCGCCGGTACGAGCCGGATCAGGTTCGAAGGGTCGCCGGCCCGCGCCGGCCTCTCAGCCCGTTGCGACGGGCTCCCCTGCTGCGTGCCACTGTACGCCGCCGCGCTACGACCGGGCGGGCCCTAGGGCTCGGCGGCGAGCGCGGCCGCGAGGTCGCGCAGCGCCCTTCCCATGAGCGCGCGCATGAACGGCCGGTACACGAGCAGCGCGAGCTCGCCGAGCGCGGGGATCGGAAGCGAGAGGATCTCGGCCCACCGGAACCGCGTCTGGTCGCCGACCTGCTCGAACGTCCACACGCCGTCGCCCCGCACGAACCCGCGGTGCGCGACCACCAGCCGTTCGGGCGGACGCCACTCGGTGACCTCGAGCACCTCGGTGAACGCCGGCACGCCCAAGACGAGCGTCTTCACCGCCAGCCGCACGCCGATCCCCTCGCGTTCGGCCGAGAGCACGCGCACCGATGCGGCGTCGCGCATCCACTCGGCCTGGCGCTCCCAGTCCGTGAGCACGCGCCAGCACGTCGAGGGCGAGACCGCGAACAGCGCCTCCGACTCGACCCGCACGACGTCCTCCCTCTCGCAACAGGCAAGTGTAGGGAGCAGCCTCCGCCCGGCGCGCTCGCGAGGTTACGCTTGCCCCCGCCGGCAACACGAAGCGAGGGGCACGGTGGGTGAGACGGGGCGCGGGGCGGCGGTCGCGGCGGCGCTCGTGACCGCCGAAGGGCCGTTGCCCTTGCGCGGCGCCGCCGCGGCCGCCGCCAACCTGACCCACGCCGGGCTCGCGTGGGACGACGAGGGCACGATCGTCTTCGTCGGCCCCGCCGAGGACCTTCCCTGGCCGGCCCGCGTGGGCTCGCCCGACATCGGCTGCCTGACACCGGGTTTCGTCGACTGTCACGTACACCTGCCGTTCTTCGGGTGGCGTGCGGACGAGTTCGAGGCGCGCGCGAAGGGCGTCTCGTACCGCGACCTTCACGGCGAGGAGGGCGGCATCTTCCGGAGCTCGCGGATGCTCGCCGAAGCCTCCGATAACGACGTGCTCGCGTTCTGCGAGCCGCTCCTGGCGGAGATGGCCGCCCACGGCACGACCGCGCTCGAGCTGAAGACCGGCTACGGGCTCTCGGTCGAAGGGGAGCTCCGGCAGGCGAGGCTCGCGCGGCTCCTCGCGGGCCGCGTGCCGCAGACGTGCAGGGTGACGCTGCTCGCCTGTCACGCGGTGCCCAAAGACGTGAACCGCTCCGACTGGGTGCGGCAGGCGTGCGACGAGCTCATCCCGGAGGCGGCGCGCCAGGGCCTCGCGGACGCCGTCGACGTCTACGTCGAAGACATCGCCTTCTCGATTGATGACCTCGCGCGCGTCGGCGATGCCGCAAACGCCGCAGGGCTCCCGTTGCGCGTGCACGCCGATCAGCTCGGCGGATCGGGCGCGGCCGAGGCCTCCGTCGCGCTCGGCGCGCGGAGCGCCGATCACCTCAACCACGTGAGCGAACAAGGTGTGCGAGCGCTGGGCGCCGCCGACGCCACCGCGGCCGTGCTGCTGCCCGCGTCGACCTTCATGCTGCGGGCTCAGCCGTCACCGGTCGCGTCCCTGATCGAGGCCGGCGCGGCCGTCGCGATCGCGACCGACTTCAACCCGGGCACGTCGCCCGTGCTCTCGATGCCGGAGGCCCTCGCGATGGCCTGCACCGTCTACGCGATGGAGCCGCTCGCCGCGCTCGCGGCCGCCACGGCGAACGCCGCGTGGGTGCTGGGGCTCGGCGAGACCCACGGGACGCTCGAGGTTGGGAAGCGCGCGGACTTCGTGCTGCTCGAGGAGCCCGCGTTCGCGCAGGTCCCGTATCGGCCCGGCCACAACCCGGTCGTCGCGACGTTCGTCGGCGGGCGGCAGGTGGCGGGTCGCGGCCGTACTAGTCCATGATGGACTAGTCCAGATCCCTCAGGATCCTGTCCAGTCGCGTTGGCAGCTCGTGGTCGCGCATCAGCTCGACCATCGCGTCGATATCGGGCCCGAGCTCGCGGTCTTCGGTCAAGAACGGCACGCGTGAACGGATCACGTCTCGCGCCGCTGCGGTGGGCGGCCCGGGCTCGAGGGGCGAGCGGAGATCCAGCGCTTGCGCTGCCGCGAGCGCCTCCATCGCAAGCACGAGCTCGGTGCACCGCACGATCTCGCGAAGGTGTCGCGCCGCGGTCATCCCCATGCTCACGTGGTCTTCCTGTCCGGCGGAAGATGGGATGGAGTCGACCGACGCGGGATGCGCGAGCGTCTTGCATTCCGACACGAGTGATGCCGCCGTGTACTGCATCAGCATGAACCCGGAGTTCAGCCCGCTCCCCTCGACGAGGAACGCGGGGAGGCCGTTCGAGAGCGTCGGATCCAGCATCCGGTACAGGCGGCGTTCCGAGATGCTCGCGAGCCCGACCGTTGCGAGTGCGAGCGCGTCGAGCGCGACGGCCACCGGCTGGCCGTGGAAGTTGCCCCCGGAACGAACCTCCTCGTCCTCCGGCAGCACGATGGGGTTGTCGCTCACGGCGTTCAGCTCGGTCGTCAGCACCGTGAGCGCGTGCTCGACCATGTCGCGCGTGGCGCCGTGCACCTGCGGCGCGCAGCGCAACGAGTACGCGTCCTGCACGAGGTGCGGGCTGTCGCGATGGCTCGCGAGGATCGGCGAGCCGTCGAGCAGCGCGCGCAAGTTCGCGGCGCTCGCGGCCTGACCGGCGTGCGGCCGCAGTCGCTGCAGTCGTTCGTCGAACGGCGCGTCGGTGCCGAGCAGGGCCTCGATCGTCATCGCGGCGACGAGGTCGGCCGCCTTGAGGAGGTCCGTAAGCTTCAGAGCCGCAAGCAGGCCGATGGCGAGCATGCCCTGCGTGCCGTTCACGAGCGCGAGACCCTCCTTGGCTTCGAGCCTGAGCGGTTCGAAGCCCGCCGCGGCGAGCGCAGGCCCAGCCGGAATGGTGATGCCGGCATCGCCCTCGAGGAGCGCACCGCCGCCGATCAGCGGCAGCGCGAGACACGCGAGCGGGGCGAGATCGCCGGAAGCTCCCAGCGACCCCTGCTCGGGAACGGCCGGGATCAGGTCGCGGTTCAGCATGTCCACCATGCGCTCGATGACGACGGGCCGCACGCCCGAATGACCGAGCGCGAGCACGTGCGCGCGCAGCAGCAGCATCGCGCGCGCCTCCCTGCGTGAAAGCGGTCGGCCGACGGCCGTCGCATGCGATCGCACGATCCGGTGCTGGAGCTCCGCGGCCTCGTCCGGCTCGATGCGCGTGTCGGCGAGCGCACCGAACCCGGTCGTGATGCCGTACACGGTGCGTCCCTCGGCCACCACGCGTTCGACGACCTCGCGCGCGGCACGCACGCGCGCGGCTGCCTCCTGCGGAAACACGACCTCCGTGCCGCCCGCGACCGACGCCACGTCCTCCGGCGAGAGTCGTTCCCCGATCTGGATCGGCACGGGCGCTAAGGCTACTCGGTCGAGGACTCTTGCTTCCCGCCGGGCGCGAACGACTCGAACACGACGAGGCCGTGCCCATAGGCGGGGTGCACCGTGTCGAGCCACCGGTGCATCCCGAGCTTCTCCGCCACGCGGATCGAAGCCGTGTTGTCCGGATGGATGACCGAGACGATCCGGTCGAGCCCGAGCTCCTCGAACGACCAACGCAGGACCTCGGTCGCGGCCTCGGTGGCGAGTCCCTGCCCCCAGACATCACGCGCGAGCCGCCACCCGATCTCCACCGACGGCATGACCTCCGGGAGGAACACGGGATCCTCCACGCCCACGAAGCCGATGAACGAGCCGGTGGTTCGAAGCTCCGTCGCGAACAACCCGTAGCCGCGCTCGGCCCAATGGTCCCGCATGTGCGCGAACCGCTCGAGCGAGTCCTCTCGCGTGTACCCGTTGCCGCCCCGAAGGAACCGCGTGACCTCGGCGTCGTCGTTCAACGCGACGAACGGTTCGAGGTCCTCGTCGCGCCATTCCCGCAAGAGAAGCCTCGACGTCTGCAGGCGGGGCGGCCTCATCGAAGGAGCCGGGTCGTCACCGGCTCCTCGATCGACCCGCCGTCGTCGTCGGTCGTGACGCGGTACACGGTGGCGCCCTGCTTCGAGGCGATCGCCTCCGTGAACGTCTCGCCGGTGAAGTGCACCGCCGCGTAGTCGTCGGCGGCGTACCCCGGTGGCAGCTCGCCCGAGGCAACCTGCCGACGGTACTCGGGCCGACGCGACTCCTCGCCGTCGTAGTGCGGACAGAAGCTGCCGGGAAGGAACGCGAGGCCGTCGCGCAGCGGGTCGGCGCGACCGATCAGGTAGGAGTCGGTCGTGCTCGCCTCGAACCAGCAGTTGCCGCCGGCGGAGATGCCGCAGCACACCACGCCCGCCTCCCACGCGCGACGGAGGGCGGCGTCGACGCCGTGGATGCGCCAGATCGCGAGCATGTTCGCGGTGTTGCCGCCGCCGACGTAGATCACGTCCTGCTCGCCGAGGAACGCGTCGACGTCGGCGACGGTTCGCGCGAACAGATCCAGGTACGTCGGTTCGAACCGCGACGCCGGGAACGCGTTGAGGAAACGCGTGACGTAGAGCGGCAACGCCTGCGACGCGGTGGGGAGCAGGCAGATCTTCGGGCGTGGCGAGTCGACGAGGTCAAGGACGTAGCGATCGAGCAGCGGGTCCTCCATCGAGAACCCGCCGCCGCCCATCGCGACGATGTGGCGCTCGGTCACGATTCGCGCATCGGGATGCGGACGCCCCGTTCGTCGGCGACCTCGATCGCGCGCTCGTAGCCGGCATCCACGTGGCGGACGACGCCCATCCCGGGATCGGTCGTGAGCACCCGCTCGAGCCGGCCGGCAGCCTCCTCGCTGCCGTCGGCCACGACGACCATGCCCGCGTGGATCGAGTAGCCGATGCCCACGCCGCCACCGTGGTGCACGCTCACCCAGTGCGCGCCGGCGGCCGTGTTCACGAGCGCGTTGAGGATCGGCCAGTCCGCGATCGCGTCGGACCCGTCCTTCATCGCCTCGGTCTCGCGGAACGGGCTCGCGACGCTACCGCTGTCGAGGTGGTCGCGGCCGATGACGATCGGGGCCGCGAGCTCGCCGCTCGCGACCATCTCGTTGAACCTCGCGCCGGCGAGGGCTCGCTCGCCGTACCCGAGCCAGCAGATCCGCGCGGGCAGCCCCTGGAACGAGACCCGCTCCCCGGCCATCCGCAGCCATCGCGCGAGCCGCTCGTTGTCGGGGAAGAGCTCGGCGACCGCCCTGTCGGTCTTCTCGATGTCTTCGGGATCGCCGGAGAGCGCCGCCCACCGGAACGGGCCCTTCCCCTCGCAGAAGAGCGGCCGAACGAACGCCGGCACGAACCCCGGATACGAGTACGCGCGTTCGCGATCGAGCCCGCCGAGCTCGGCCCCCGCACGGAGGTTGTTGCCGTAGTCGAACGTGACGGCGCCGGCTTCCTGGAACGCCACCATCGCGCCGACGTGCTCGGCCATCGACGCGTACGCGCGGCGTTCGTACTCGCCGGGGTCGTCACCGCGCAGCCTCGCGGCTGCCTCCAGTGACAGTCCCGCCGGGACATAGCCCCCGAGTGGGTCGTGCGCGCTCGTCTGGTCGGTGACGACGTCGGGACGGAAGCCCCGGCGCAACAGCTCGGGCTCCACCTCGGCGCAGTTGCCCACGAGGCCGATCGAGAGCGGCTCACCCGCGGAACGCGCCTCCTCCGCCCACGCGAGCGCCCGGTCGACGGAGTCGGTCTCGCGATCGAGGTAGTTGGTCTTGATGCGACGCTCGATCCGTGCCGGGTCGACGTCGATGCAGAGCGCGACGCCGTCGTTCATCGTCACGGCGAGGGGTTGCGCGCCGCCCATGCCGCCGAGCCCTCCGGTGAGCGTGACCGTCCCGCGGAGCGTCCCACCGAAATGCTGTGCGGCGCACTCGGCGAGCGTCTCGTACGTGCCCTGCAGGATGCCCTGCGTGCCGATGTAGATCCATGAGCCCGCCGTCATCTGGCCGTACATCGTGAGACCGGCGTGCTCGAGCTCGCGGAACGTGTCCCAATCGGCCCACTTCGGGACCAGCATCGAGTTCGAGATCAGCACGCGCGGCGCCAGCTCGTGCGTTCGGAACACCGCGACGGGCTTCCCCGACTGCACCAGCAGCGTCTCGTCGTCCTTCAGGGAACGGAGGCTCGCAACGATCGCGTCGAAGGCCTCCCACGAGCGAGCGGCCCGGCCGGTCCCGCCGTACACGACGAGATCCTCGGGCCGTTCGGCGACCTCGGGGTCGAGGTTGTTCATCAGCATCCGCATCGCGGCCTCTTGCGGCCAGCCCAGGCACGAACGTTCCGCGCCACGAGGTGCTCGGATCTCTCTCATTGGTCAATCTCCTCGTCGACGCGGCCGATGATACGCCCAGGCACGCGAAGGGACGCCGGATGATTGATCGAGGGCTCGGCCACGGATACGGTTCGGCCGCCGTGACGGAGGGGGGGCTCCAGCTGAGCATTCGCGTGCTGATCGCCGACGACGAACCCGAGCTTCGCGTCGCGCTCGCGGAGCTCCTCTCACACGAAGACGGCCTGGAGCTGGTGGGTTCCGCCGGCGACGCGGAGGAGGCGATCGTGCTCGCCACGGAATGCCGGCCGCACGTCGCGCTCGTCGACGTGAAGATGCCGGCCGGCGGGGGACCGCGCGCCGCGCGCGGGATCCTTCGGGCCTCGCCCGAGACGCGCGTGATCGCGCTCTCCGCGTTCGAGGACCGGCAGACCGTGCTGGAGATGATCCGCGCCGGCGCCGTCGGCTACCTCGCGAAGGGCACGGCGGGCGAGATCATCGTGCACTCGATCGCGCAAGTCGCGCGGGGCGGCACGAGCCTGTCGGCCGGCGCGATGGACGACGTCGTGCGGGAGCTCTCCTCGCAGCTGCGCCGCGAGGAGATCGAGCTGGAGGGGCGCGTCGCGCGCGTCGAGCGCATCCGGCGGTTCGCGTCCGGCCGCGGCCTGAGCATCGTGTTCCAGCCGATCCTCGACCTTCGCACGCGCGCGCTGGTGGGCATGGAGGCGCTCGCGCGGTTCGACGCGCTGCTGCACAGGCGGCCCGACGAGTGGTTCGCCGAGGCGCACGAGCTCGAGCTCGGCGTGGAGCTGGAGCTCGCGGCGCTCCGCAAGGCCGTCGCGGCGCTCCCCCGGATGCCGGAGCTCCTCGACGGTCCCTATCTTTCGGTGAACTGCTCCCATCGAGCGGCGATGAGCGAGGACGTGGCGCTGTTGCTCGCGCCGCACGCCGCGCGCGTGGTCGTCGAGATCACCGAGCACGAACGCGTGGAGGACTACGCGCTGCTCGCGCAGGCGCTCGAGCGCCTGCGGTCCGAGGGCGCGCGCATCGCGATCGACGACGCCGGCGCCGGGTTCGCGAGCCTGCGCCATACCCTGCAGATCGCGCCGGACATGGTGAAGGTCGACATCAGCCTCACGCGCGACATCGACAAGGACCGGGCGAAGCGAGCGCTCGCGTCCGCGCTCATCTCGTTCGCCGACGAGATGGGCATGCAGATCATCGCGGAGGGCATCGAAACCAAGGCCGAGCTCGACACGCTCATGGAGCTGGGGGTGGCGTTCGGCCAGGGCTTCTACCTCGCGAAGCCCGCGCCGCTCGACTGAGCTACGAGGTTCGCCGGTCCACGGCGAACGACGACCCGGGCGTGGTCTTCGTGAAGGCCTTCATCTCCGTTGCGATCGCCACGGCCTCCGCGTAGTGCGCGTACGTCCGCCGTTCGGTCGTCGCGATGCCGATCGAGATCGCGAGCAGCGGGAACTCCTGGAGCTCGCCGCGGCGGTTCGTGACCTCGAGGTGACCGCGGTCGCGGTCCTCGTCGTCGTAGAGGTCCCCCGCTTCCCGGTCGAAGCGGTTCACGATCGCCTGCGCGACGCGCTCGGCGAGCGCGGGCGCCGTCACGACCACGAAGTCGTCGCCGCCGACATGGCCGACGAACGCCTCGCCCTCGGCGACCTCCCGCGCGACCTCCTCGATGAGCCGCGCGGTGAACTGGATGACCTGGTCCCCCCGCATGAACCCGTAGTGATCGTTGTAGGCCTTGAAGTGGTCGAGGTCGGCGTACAGGATCGCGAACTCGGCCTTGCGCGCCACGCGGCCCTCGATCTCCTCCTCGATGCGCACGTTGCCGGGAAGCCCCGTGAGCGGGGACTGCGCCCGCATCTCCCGCGCGCGACGAAGCACGCCGCGGATGCGCGCGAGCAGCTCGGGGGTGTCGAACGGCTTCACGATGTAGTCGTCCGCCCCGATCGCGAAGCCCTCGAGCTTGTCCGCCGACAGGCCGCGCGCGGTGAGCATGATGATCGACACGGCGGCCGTGCGAGGGTCCTGGCGCAACCGGCGCGCGAGCTCGAACCCGTCCATGTTCGGCATCATCACGTCGGCGAGCACGAGGTCGGGGCTCCGCTCCTGCGCGAGTCCCAGCGCCGTCATGCCGTCGTTCGCCACCCTGACGTCGTAGCCGGCAGCCTTGAGCTCGATCTCCAGCAGGCGCGCGATGAACGGGTCGTCGTCGACGACGAGCACGGCTTCGCCGGCCATCGAGCCGTGGTCGTCGACGTAGTCGGAGCCGCCCATGTCCCCCTCGAGCGCCCACCGAGGGCCGCCCGTCCTGGGCCGGAGCTTACTCCGGCAGGCGGCGCGAGCTTCGCAGGCCGAGGGTCGTTTCCGCAGGTCGGATGTCTCTCCACCGTGGCACGATATGGCTCCGCGACTTCGAAGGAGACGCCGATGCAGGTGCTCGAGACGTTCCTGGACGCCATGGGCAACACGCCCCTCGTCCGGCTCCGCAACGTCACGCGAGGCGTCCGCCCGACGGTGCTCGCGAAGCTCGAGATGCTCAACCCCGGCGGGTCGGTGAAGGATCGCATCGCGCTCCCGATGATCGAGGCGGCCGAGCGAGACGGCCGGCTGAAGCCCGGCGGCACGATCGTCGAGCCGACCTCCGGCAACACGGGCCACGGCCTCGCGATCGCAGCGGCGATCCGCGGCTACAAGTGCATCTTCGTGATGCCAGACAAGATGAGCCAGGAGAAGGTCGCGCTCCTTCGCGCGTACGGCGCGGAGGTCGTCATCACGCCCACCGCGGTGCCGCCCGAGTCACCCGAGAGCTACTACCGCGTCGCCGACCGCCTCACCGAGGAGATCCCCGGCGCCTTCCAGCCGAACCAGTACTTCAACCAGGAGAACCCGAACGCGCACTACGCGACGACCGGCCCGGAGATCTGGGAACAGACCGAGGGGCGCATCGACGTGCTCGTGGTCGGGGTGGGCACCGGCGGGACGATCACTGGGACGGCGCGGTATCTGAAGGAGCAGAAGCCCGAGGTCCTCGTCGTGGGCGCCGACCCGGAGGGCTCGCTGTACTCCGGCGACGAGGTGAGGCCGTATCTCACCGAGGGCATCGGCGAGGACTTCTGGCCGGCGACGTTCGACCCCTCGGTGGTCGACCGCTACGTACGGGTGTCCGACCGCGACGCGTTCCGCACCGCGCGCGCGGTGACACGGCAGGAGGGCATCCTCGTCGGCGGCTCGTCCGGCACGGCCGTGTTCGCGGCGCTCGAGATCGCGCGCGAGCACGACGAGCGCACGACGATCGTCGTGGTGCTGCCCGACACCGGCCGGAACTACCTCTCGAAGGTGTACTCGGACTCGTGGCTCCTGCAGTACGGGCTGCTCGAGCAGCGCGAGACGATCCGCGTGGAGGACGTGCTGATGGCGAGGAGCGGGCCGATCCCGCCGCTCGTCACGGTTCCGGCGCAGGGAAAGGTGCGCCAGGCGATCGACCGGCTGCAGGAGTTCGGCATCTCGCAGGCGCCGGTCACGCGCGACGCCTCGACGGACGTGTCGCATTTCGTGGGATCGATCCGCGAGCGGGAGCTCCTCGATCGCATCTTCCGCGATCCCGACGCGCTGCAGGCCGACGTCTCCGAGGTGATGGGCCCGCCGATTCCGATGGTCGAGTTCGACGATCCGATCGAGACGGCGTTCGCCGAGCTGCAGCGCGACCCGGCGGTGCTGGTGACGAAGGCCGGCCAGGCCCTCGGCGTCGTGACGCGGAGCGACCTGCTCGAGTTCCTCGCCCACCGCCGGCAGACGCCCTGACGCGTGCTCGCCCTCGGGATCGACGTCGGGGTCGGCAAGGGGCTGGACCTCGTCCTGATGGACGAGCGTCGCGTGCCGCTCCGCGTCGTGTCGCGCGTGGGCATCGGCCGCCTCGGGACACTGCTCGACGAGCTGCGGCCGGAGGTCATCGCGATCGACGCCCCGCCTGGGTGGGCGACGAACGGGCGATCGCGCCGCACGGAGCGCGAGCTCGCGCAGTTCAACCTCCGCGCGTTCAACACGCCCGCCGACGGGCGAGGCAACGCGTTCTACGACTGGATGCAGGTCGGGTTCCGCGCGTTCCGGATCGCCGCGAAGGCCGGCTTCCCGCGGTACGGGGCGGGGAACCCGCGCGGCACGGCGATGGAGGTCTTTCCCCACGCGAGCGCCGCGACGCTCGCGGGCTGCCTCCCGCGCAAGGGCATGCGGAAGAAGGCCTGGCGCGAGACGGTGCTGCGCGCCCAGGGCGTCTGGACCGACGAGCTCACCACCGCCGACCGGATCGATGCGGCGCTCGCCGCGCTCACGGGCGTGCTCGCGCTGCAGGGCAAGCACTTCGCGCCCGGCGATCCGCGCGAGGGCGTGATCGTGCTGCCGGTGACCACGCTGCCAGCCCGCCCGTTCCGCCCATGCCCCGACGAGGGCGACGGCGCCCCGCCGCCGCTCTTCACCTACTGCCGGTGCGGTGACCCGACGTGCGCGGAGCTCACCCGCGCGGAGTTCGCCCCCGGTCACGACGCGAAGCGGAAGTCCATGCTGTGGCAACGCGCCCGAGACGGGCAGGACGCGACCGACGAGCTCAGGAGACGAGGATGGGAGATCCCACCGGAGATGCGATGAGGTTCGAGACGCGCGCGATCCACGCGGGGCAGGACCCCGAGGCGCTCTACGGAGCGGTGAGCGTGCCGATCTACCAGAACTCGACGTACGCGCAAGAGGAAGTCGGGAAGTTCAAGGTCTGGGACTACGGGCGCGGTGGCAACCCAACCCGCGCCGCGTTCCAGACGGCGCTCGCGGCCCTCGAGGGCGGCGCGCGCGGGTTCGCGTTCGGCAGCGGGCTCGGGGCCGAGACCACGCTCCTCCTCACCTTGCAGCCGGGCGACCGAGTCGTGCTCGGCGACGACGTGTACGGCGGCACGTACCGGCTGCTCACGAAGGTGCTGGCGCCATGGGGCCTCGAGGCCGTGACCGTCGATCTCACGGATCCGAACGCGCTTCGTCGGGCACTCACGCCCGCCGCGAAGATCCTGTGGGTCGAGACCCCGTCGAACCCGATGCTGAAGATCGTCGACCTCGCGGGGGTGTCGGCGATCGCACACGAGGCCGGCGTGCGCGTCGTGGTCGACAACACCTTCGCGACGCCCGCCCTGCAACGGCCCTTGGAGCTCGGGGCCGACGCGGTCGTGCACAGCGTCACGAAGTACATCGGCGGGCACTCCGACCTCGTGGGCGGCGCGATCGTCACGAGCGACGCCGAGTGGGGTGAGCGGCTCGAGTTCCTCACGAACGCGGTCGGCGCGGTGCCGGGGCCGATGGACTGCTACCTCGCGCTCCGCGGGCTCAAGACGCTCTCGGTACGGATGCGCGCGCATTGCGACGGCGCGCGCGCGGTGGCCGCGTTCCTTCGCGTGCACCCGCGTGTGGAGAGGGTGCACTATCCCGGGCTTCCCGACCATCCGGGCCACGAGCTCGCCGCCGCGCAGATGAGCGACTTCGGCGGGATGGTCTCCTTCGAGATGCCGACCGCCGACGAGGCGCTCGACGTCGCGCGGAAGACCGAGGTGTTCTTCCTCGCCGAGTCGCTCGGGGCCGTGGAGTCGCTCATCGAGGTGCCGGGCCCGATGACGCACGCGAGCGTTGCCGACTCGCCGCTCGAGGTACCCCCGAACCTCGTTCGGCTCTCGGTGGGCATCGAGCACCCCGACGACCTCGTCGCCGACCTCGAGCGCGCGCTCGGCTGAGCCCTAGGTCAGCACCAGCTCGGTGCTGTCGGCGGTGGCGACCGCCACCGCGCGCACGCGGGGCTCGCCCTCGACCACGCGGAGCGGCACGTCGACGCCGCCGAGCCAGCCCGCAAGCCTCGCGGGGTCGCCCGCGACCTCGACCCAGGCCACGCCCGTCGGCGTCGTCCGGTGGGCGGCGGTCGCGCGGCCGGGATGGAGCTCCGGCGGCACGTCCCACTCGATGAAGAACGGGAGCGAGGGATCGCGCTTCGGGTCGTCGAGCCCAGCGCTCCGCCAGCGCACCTCGGTCCCATTGGGCCTCACGCGCGAGCCTGCCGAGATCTCGAGCCCGAGCCTCGCGGCCGTCGCGTCGAGCTGCTCGTCGGCGAGGCACACGACGAACCAGTGCTCGCCCGCCGCGACGTGGCGCAGCATCGCGCGCCCGAAGTCGGATCGCTCGGCGGTCGTGCGGTCGACGACCGAGAGCAGCTCGAGGTAGTCGTTCCCGAGCGGGATGACGCGGTTCGCCGTGCCCCACCCCGGATGGTGGCCTCCGGCGACCGACGCGAGCCCGGAGTTCGCGAGGACCCGCGCGGCGGCCTCGTCGAGGTCGGGAACCACGCGCACGACGTGGTCGATGTGCATCCGGGAGGATCCCTCGGTGGTCGACTTCAGCATGGCCGGGACCCTACGGGTGGCGGAACCGGTGGGTCAACGGTGGTGTGTAGAGTCGCGAGATGGCCCGCCTGGCGCTCGTTGCGCTCGTCCTGTTCACGTTCACCGCGAACCCGGCGTCGGCTGCCGGCGACCTCGGTACCCCCGAGCCCTGGCTCACCGGCGTCCGGTTCCCGTCGAACATGGCCTGGTCGCCGGACGGCCGCCTCTTCTACAACGAGAAGGACACCGGCAACGTGCGCGTCGTGCAGGACGGGAAGCTGCTGCCGGAACCGTTCCTGCACCTCGACGTCCAGTCGGGCGGCGAGATGGGGCTCCTCGGGCTCGCCCTCCACCCCGACTTCCCCCAGCAACCGTGGGTGTACGTGTACTTCTCGAGCGCGGCCGATCAGCGCAACGAGGTCGCGCGGTTCCGCGCCGACGGCAACGTCGCGACGGAGATGCAGTTCATGATCGACGGGCTCGAGCTGCGCGGCATCCACAACGGCGGCGATCTCGCGTTCGGCGCGGACGGCACGCTGTTCATCACCGTCGGCGAGGCGGCGCAGCCCGAACGCGCGCAGAACGCGAACGACCTCGGCGGCAAGGTGCTGCGGCTGAACGCGGACGGGACGATCCCCGTCGACAATCCGTTCGGGGACAACCCGGTGTACTCGTTCGGCCATCGCAACTCGTTCGGCATCTGCGTCGATCCGTCCACCGGCGACGTCTGGGAAACGGAGAACGGCCCGACGAGCGACGACGAGGTGAACCGCATCGTCCCCGGCGCGAACTACGGCTGGCCGCTGCACCTCGGCGCGAACGGCCCGGCGGGCTTCGTCGATCCCGTGCTCGACTTCCCCACCGTGATCGTTCCCACCGGCTGCGCCGTGTGGAACGGCGCGCTGTACTTCGGGGCGTACAGCGGGGCCGTTCGCAGGATGGAGCTGCCGCCCGGCGACCCGGCTCGCGACGAGGAGGTCGCCGACGTCGGGTCGGGCATCACCGACCTCGAGGTCGGCCCCGACGGCGCGCTGTACGTCGCGACCGTCGACACGATCTACCGGATCGCCGGCCCGGCCGGGAGCGAGACGCCCGGGCCCACGATCCCGGCGCCGGTAGACGGCGGCGGGACCTCGCCGATCCTGTGGGTCGCGCTCGGCGTGGTGGCGGCGGTCCTGGTGGGTCTCGCCGCCGCGCGCGCCGCGCGGCGGCGACGCTAACCCTTCGGCCGCATCAGGTACGCGATCGTGGAGGTCCCACCCGCGGGCGTCTGCTGCTGCGTGATCGAAACGAGCTGCCAACCGTCCTCGCCGAACGCGTTCAGGATCTCGCCGGGGTTGTGCTCGAGCAACGGTGCCACGAAGTACTCCCATTGCTGCATCTCAGTCCTCCTCGTCCTCGGTCCCGTCGAAACGTTGCCTCGTCTGTCGCATGCACAGGCCCATCACGACGTCCAGGCCGCCCTCGATCGCGATACGGGCCGCCTCGTCGTTCACGATCCCCTCCTGCAACCACATGGCCTTTGCGCCGATCGCGACCGCGTCCCGGGCGATCGCCGGCGTCTCCTCCGCCCGGCGGAACACGTCGACGACGTCGACCTCGATGTCCGAAGGGATCTCTGCGAGCGACGCGTACGCGCGCTCCCCGAGCACGCTCACCTCGTTCGGGTTCACCGGGATGATGCGGTAGCCGGCCGCCTGCAGATAGGCCGCCACCTCGTGCGAGGGACGGTGTGACTTCGACGAGAGTCCCACTACTGCCACGACGCGCGCCGATCCGAGGAGCGCGCGGAGCTCGCGGTCGTCGGCGCTCAGATCAGCCACGGCGCCTGCGTTCGAAGGACCTCGAGCAGCTCGTGGAGCATCCGCCCGGTCGCGCCCCAGACGGTGGCGCCCTCGACCTCGTAGACCCAGCCGGTCCACGATCGCCCGCCCGCGAGCGGGTACTCGACCTGGGCCTCCACCGACGCGAGCCGCGCGATCGGCGCCACGACGACGCGCTCGATCTCTCGGTCGCTCGGCGTGAGGGCGGGGAGCTCGCCGACGACGCCCACGAAGGGCACGACGAGGATGCCGCTCACGGTCGTGTGCACCGGCGACAGCGCGCCGAGCAGGATCGGCGTCGACGGGTCCAGCCCGATCTCCTCGTGCGCCTCGCGGAGCGCCGTCCCGGCGAGCGACTCGCCGGGATCCTGGAGCCCGCCGGGGAACGAGACCTCCCCCGCGTGGCGGGAGAGCTCGCTCGAGCGCACCGTGAACACCAACGCCGGCTGCGGCCGCTCGACGAGCAACGCGAGCACGGCCGCAAGCCTGTCCCCCGCGGCGACGGTCGGGGTCGGCGCCGGATCCAGGGCGAGGCGGAGGGGCCGGTGGAGGTCCGAGTACATTGACGCCATGGTAGAGGAGGGCGCGCAGCGGGCCGCCGCCGCGGTCGACCCGGACGAGGTGCTGCGGTTCGCGCGAGCGCTCATCGCGGCGCCGTCGGAGAACCCGGGCGGCACCGAGGACGAGGCGGCGGCCGTCGCCGCCGACATCCTCGCCGAGCTCGGCGCGACCCCCGAGATCGTGCGATCGGACGAGGGCCGCCCGAGCGTCGTGGCCTCGATCGGGGCGGCCGAGCGACCCCGGCTCGCCTGGAACGGTCACCTCGACGTGGTGCCCGCCGGCTCGCTCGACACGTGGGCGCATCCCCCGTGGGAAGGCGTGGTCGACGCGGGTCGGCTCGTCGGCCGCGGCGCCGCCGACATGAAGGGCGCGATCGGCGCGGCGCTCGCGGCGGCGTCGGCGGTGCGGCGCGCCGGGATCGAGCTCGGCGGCGCGCTCGACGTCCACCTCGCCGCGGACGAGGAGCTCGCCGGCACGCACGGCACCCGCGTGCTCCGCGACAAGGGGCTCCTCGATCAGGACGCGTGCATCGTCGGCGAGCCGACCGAACTGCGGATCGGGCTCGCCGAGCGGGGCGGCGCCTGGATCACGGCCGTCGCGCGAGGGAAGGCCGCGCACGGTTCCCGGCCGCATCTGGGAGTCAACGCGATCACGTCGATGGCGCGGTTCCTCCTCCGCCTGCCGGAGGCCCTGCCGGACATCGAGCACCCGCTCGTGGGCCGCCCCACCGTGAACGCCGCGGTGATCGCCGGCGGCAGCGCTCCGAACGTCGTGCCCGACCGCTGCGAGGTCGACATCGACCGCCGGCTGATCCCGGGCGAGACCTCGCCGGAGGAGGTCCTCGCCCCGTTCCATCGACTGCTGTCGTCGATCCGCGGGGACCACCCGGAGGTCGAGCTCGACGTGTCGATCCGTGAATGGACGGACGCCGCCGAGGCCGACGCGGACTCGCCGATCGCAATGGCCGCCCGCGAGGCGATCCAAGCCGTGCTCGACAGGGACTCGGAGGATGTGGGGTTCACGGGCATCACAGACGCACGCTTCTACCTCAACGACGCGAAGATCCCCACGGTCATCCTCGGACCCGGGTCGCTCTCGGTCGCGCACACCGCGAACGAGTCGGTGGACGTCGACGAGCTCGTGGCCGCCGCGCGCGTGTACGCGATGATGTTCGTCGGGTTCCTCGGCGCCTAGGCGGTCGAAGCCCACTCGCCGGTATGCTGGACGTGATGGACGTTCGCACGACCGACCCGATCACCGTGACGCCGGCCGCGTCCGCGAAGATCCGCTCGCTCTCGGTACGCGAGGGCCGCGCGGAGGCACTGCTGCGCGTGCGGGTCACGGCCGGTGGCTGCTCTGGCTTCCGCTACGAGCTCTCGTTCGAAGACGCCCCCGCAGACGACGACCACGTCGTCCCCGGCGCCGACGGCGTGCGCGTGCTCGTGGACGAGCGGAGCGCCCCGATCGTCGAGGGGTCGACCCTCGACTTCGTCGACGCGATGCTCGGCGGCGGCCTCAAGATGCTGAACCCGCGCGCCACTCACGAGTGCGCGTGCGGCGACTCGTTCGCGATCTGAGCCGGCTCCTCCTCAGCTCCAGAAGTCGATCTGCGGCAGTCCGCGCGCCCCGAGCGTCTCGTTGAGCTCGGCGGAGTGATACACGTCGTGGCTGAACATCCGCAACAGGACCCAACCGCGCCGGTGCACCCGGCCCCAGCGACGGATCTCCTCGTCGACAATCTCGAGGGTCCATCGGTCCAGACAGCCCTCCACGATGCGGAACGTCGAGTCCAGCGCCTCGGCAAGCTGCTCGGCGTTCAACACGTGCTCGAGGTCGTCGTCCCCCGGGCAGTCGAAGCCCGCGTTCGTGAACCGCGTGGTCTCGGCGCCCGGCTCGCCCGCGAAGTCGCAGAGCCAGAACACGCGCTGGCAGGCCAGGTGGCCGATCGTGGCCCAGAGCGGCCATCGGTCGGGTGAGGGCTGCATCGCGAGCTGCTCGTCGGTCATGCCCGCGACGACGTCGCGCAGGCTCCGGTTGAAGTCGGGCCACACGCTGAAGGCGGGCCGGATCGTGGCGTCGGTCACGAGCCCACGCTACCGCCCGGGGACGGCACCGACCCGACAACGCACAACCGCCGCCGGCTCGCGGGCCCGAGCCGGCGGCGGCCGAGGGCGCCCTGCGCCTAGGAGACCGTGATGGTCCCCTTCATCTGATCCGGGTGGTATTCGCAGTGCCAGCCGATGCCATCGGTCAAGTTGATCGTGACCGTCGCGCTCTCACCGGCTTCGACGTCCTGGCCCACGCTGTCGTCGTCGAGCGTGAAGCTGTGCTCGACGGCGCCGTCGTTCGTGAGCGCGATCGTCACGTCCTGACCCGACGGGACCGTGAGCGTCGTTGGGCTGAACGAGAAGTCGGCCATCGTGACGGTCTGATCGGCGCTCCCTCCGCCCTCCGGGGTCGAACCGCTCTCGTCGCTGCTACAGGCGGACATCAAGACCACGAGCGCGAACAACGCGGCGCCCGCGCCAAGGCTCCGTCGGCGCATGCTCCCTCCCTCTTCCGGTTCGAGTTCGGAGGTAGTACGGGCGGACCCGCGAAACGGCTTGCACCGACGAGAGCGGCCGCTCCTATACTCGGCGGGCATGCCGTCTTCGGCCGACAAGACCCAGTGGCGCGAGCTCTACCACGAGGTGGTCATGACCGGCCTCTGCACCGGCTGCACCGCCTGCATCGTCTCCTGCCCGTTCCACGTGCTCGGGTACGAGAACGACCTGCCGGTGCAGCTGCAGGAGGACGGCCCCGACGTGTGCCTGCACGGGGACAAGGGCTGCGACATCTGCACGCGCGCGTGCCCGCGCTTCCGCGAGTGGGAGGGCGAGATCGACGAGACGCTCTTCGGCCACACGCGCAAGCCGGAGGAGCTGATCGGCTCCTACCGCGACATCGTGCTCGCGCGGGCCACCGACGCCGAAGCCCTCGCCCAGGGTCAGGACGGCGGCGTGGTGTCGGCCCTGCTCCTGTGGGGTCTGCGAACCGGAGAGATCGACGGCGCGTGCACGTCGAAGCTCTCCGACGAGCGGCCGTGGGACGCCGAGCCCACGGTCGTCACCGACGCCGCCGGCGTGCTCGCGACCGCGGGGTCCCGGTACACCTACTCGGCGAACCCGCTCGCGTTGTTGAAGGCCGCCGAGATGGGCCTGTCGAAGGTCGCGCTCGTCGGCATGAGCTGTCAGGCGAGCGTCACCGGTGCACTGGAGTCGCGGCGCGTGAACAAGTGGCGGCGCAAGATCGCCTGGACGTTCGGCCTGCTCTGCTCGAAGTCGTTCACGTACGACGGGCTGATGGTCGAGATCGCGCAGAACCAGATGGGCCTCGCGCTCGACGACCTCGTCCGCGTGAACGTGAAGGGAAAGCTGCTCTTCTACACGCGCAACGGCGACGAGCACGTGTACTCGCTGAAGAAGGCCCACGAGTTCACGCGCCCCGGCTGCCTCCACTGCCCGGACTTCGCCGCCGAGCACGCCGACATCTCCTTCGGCGGGCTCGGACAGTCCGACGGCTGGTCGCTCACGATCATCCGGACCGAACGGGGGCAGGATCTCTGGCAACGCGCGGTCGCCGACGGCATCGTCGAGTGGCGGCCCGGCTCCGAAGATCCCGACGCGGTCGCGCTGATGTTCAAGCTCGCCGGCAGGTCGCGCGAGCGCTGGCCGATACAGGACGGTGCGGCCGCTCACCCGGGGCCCGGCGTGGTCCCCGATCCAGCCTAGGCGGCCACGCGAAAGAAGCTGCGCTCCAACGCTTCTCGGCGTGGGCTCAGCATGAGACGTGAGCCGCCGATAACCGGTAACGACGACCCCCTCACGGGCCGTGCGTTGGCGCGCGCCCGGAGGAAGGAGACACGACATGGCGGACACGGCGAACCTGGGGGCCCCGGCCCTGATTCGTCGTGACGCGATCCTCGACGCGCTCGCCTTCGCCGCGGAGCAGCTGCTGCTCGCGCCGGATTGGACCGACGTCGTGCACGAGGTCCTCGGACGGCTCGGCCGGGCCGCCGGCGTGGCGCGGGCGTACGTCGTGGAAACCACCACCGATGCCTCGGGGTCTCCCCTAGCGCGGTGGGTGGACGAATGGACCCATCCCGGCGTCCCGCGGGTGACCGACGATCCCGAGTTCGGGGCCGCCCCCTGGATCGACTCGGGCTTCGGGCGGTGGGCGGAGGTCCTTCGTGGCGGCGGTCTCGTGATGGGGTCGATCGGCGACTTTCCCGAGTCCGAGCGCGTCGCGCTCGGACGGCACCAGGTGCGTTCGCTCGCCTCGATCCCGATCATGGTCGACGGCGCGTGGTGGGGCTCCGTGGGGTTCGACGACTGCTGGGGCGAACGGGACTGGTCCGGCCCCGACGTCGACGCGCTCCGCGCGGCGGCGAGCCTGCTCGGCGCCGCGATCCATCGCCGGCGGACCGACCGACACGCGAGCGACGCGGAGACTCGCTATCGCGACGTGATCGACCACATCCCCGCCGTCACGTACACCGATCTCCCCGGCGACCACGGCGCCGTGATCGGCTTCATCAGCCGCCAGATCGAGGACCTGCTCGGATACCCCGCCGAGCGGTTTCGCGGCGACCCCGACTTCTGGTTCTCGCTCATTCACCCCGACGATCACGACCGGATCGACGAGGCCGCGCGGCTCGCCGGGCGGACCCATGGGCGGTTCGACGCCGAGTACCGAATGACGGCCGCCGACGGGCGCGTCGTCTGGGTGCACGACACGTCCGAGCCCATCCTCGACGCGGCGGGCGACATCCGGCACTGGCAGGGCTTCCTGACGGACGTGACCGAGCGACGCCACGCCGAAGACCTCGCGCGGGAGGCCGAGCGGCGCTTCCGCGACCTCGTCGAGCAGCTGCCGGCCGTGCTGTACATCGAGGACGTCATCCCGGGGACGTCCGAGGCCGTACGCGTGTCGTACATGAGCCCGAAGGCCGAGGACCTGCTCGGCTACCCGGCCGAGCGCTGGATGGAGTCGGACGACCTCTACCTCGAGCTCGCCCACCCGGATGACGTGGCCGCCGCGTTGGCGGCGGTCGAGCATTCGAACGCGCAGGGGACGCCGCTCGACCTCGACTACCGGATGCGCCACGCGGACGGCCGCTGGGTGTGGGTCCACGAGGAGGCCGTCCTCATCCGCGACGAGGAAGGTGCCCCCGCCTACTGGCAGGGCTTCATGTTCGACGTCACCGAGCGGAAGCGCGCGGAGGAGCAGCTGCGCGAGGCCGAGGAGCGCTTCCGCACGATCGTCGAGCAGAGCCCGGCCGTGATCTACACGCAGGAGATCGACCCGGCAACCGGCCTGTCGGAGACCACGTACATCTCGCCGAGGAACGAGGAGCTGATCGGCTACACGTTCGAGGACATCCTCGACAACCCACGCTTGTGGACCAGCCTCCTCCATCCGGACGACCGGGAGCGCGTGCTTGCGGCCGATCGCGACTCCAACACGAGCGGCGAAACCTTCTCGCTGGAGTACCGGATGATCGCGAAGGACGGACGCGTGATCTGGGTGCAGGACGAGGCGACGCTCGTGCAGGTGGGCGAGGGTCCGGCCTACTGGCAGGGCTACATGGTGGATGTCTCCGAGCGCAAGGCGGCGGAGGAACAGCTCGCGCGCGCGCTCGAGGTCGAGCGCGAGGCCTCGCGGCGGCTCCGCGCGCTCGACGAGATGAAGAACACGTTCCTGCAGGCGGTCTCGCACGACCTCCGAACGCCGCTCGCGGCGATCCTCGGGCTCGCGGTCACGCTCGAGCGCGGCGACGTCGAGCTCGACGTCGACGACTCCCGCGACCTCGCGCGCCGTATCGCCGGCAACGCGCGGAAGCTCGATCGGCTCGTGACGAACCTCCTCGACATGGACCGGCTCGCGCGTGGCATCGTGACGCCGAAGCTCCACCACACCGACGTCGGAGGCCTCGTCCGCCGGCTTCTCGCGGAGTCCGAGCTGATCGGCGGCGCGCGGTTGCACACGGACATCCAGCCGGTCTCGATCCACGTCGACACCGCGAAGGTCGAGCGCATCGTCGAGAACCTGCTCGCGAACACGGTGCGACACACGCCCTCGAACGCGCAGATCTGGATCTCGGTGCGGCCCCACGAGGGAGGCGCGCTGATTCTCGTGGAGGACGACGGGCCGGGCGTGCCACCCGAGCTTCGCGACACGATCTTCGAACCGTTCCAGCAGGGGCCGGAGGCGCCCCAGCACTCACCCGGCGTGGGGGTCGGCCTCACGCTCGTGAAGCGCTTCGCCGAGCTGCACGGCGGTCGCGCGTGGGTCGAGGAGCGGCAGGCAGGTGGTGCGTCGTTCCGCGTCCACCTTCCCGACGGCGAACGGTCGGCCGCGGACCGGGCGGGCGAGTTCTCGGAGGTTTCCGAGAACTAGACGGCGGCCCAGCCGGCGACGACCGGATGGTCGGCGGTGACGGCCCCCACCTGCGCGGCGCCGCCCGGCGAACCGAGCCCGCTCACGTTGTCGGCGAAGAACTCCGCGTTCACCGGCGTGAACTGCTTCCACTCGGCGGGGACGTCGTCTTCGTAGAAGATCGCCGTCACGGGGCACACGGGCTCGCACGCGCCGCAGTCCACGCACTCGTCGGGGTGGATGTAGAGCATGCGGCCGCCCTCGTAGATGCAGTCGACCGGGCACTCGTCCACGCAGGCGCGGTCCTTCACGTCGATGCAGGGTTCGCAGATCGTGTAGGTCATGCCGTTTTCCCCTTTTCCACGGTGTGGACCTTGTAAACCTCCTGAGAGTGTACGCGCCCGGGGCGCCGGCGCAACCCGCTCGGTCGCTCAGGCCCCGGGGGCGAGGGCGCGGATCGTCGCGAGGAGCGAGGCCGGCGCGGACGCGCCGCCGGCGACCGGGTAGACGACCGGAAGGTCCGCGCCGGCCTCGCGGTAGGCCTGCAGGCGCACGCGGGCCTGCTCCTCATCGCCCGGCAGGCACACCGCCGACGCGAGCGCGCTTCCGTCGCCGCCGGCCGCGCGCTCGGCCTCGCCGCCGAGCCCCATCGCACGGAACTGGCGCGCGTACGCCGGGTAGCGAGCGTACTGGGTCGAGAAGGCTGCCATCGCCGAACGCGCCCCCTCTCGATCCTCGTCGAGCGAGCCGCGCACGTACACGGCGACCGTCACGGCGCCGGGGTCGCGACCGGCCGCGCCGGCCGCCTCCCGAACGAGCTCGTGAGCGGCCGCCACGCGCTCGGGCGTGCACCAGTTGAGGATCACTCCGTCCGCGATCTCTCCCGCGAGCCGAACGGCGCGATCCCCGAGCGCCGAGATCCACACCGGCGGCGGCTCGTCCAGCTCGAGCGACACCGCGAAGGTGCGGCCGTCGAGCTCGACCGGTTCGCCGGCGAGCAGCCGGCGGATCGCGCCCACCTGCTCCCGCAGCCGTTCGAGCGCGCCGGGCACCGCCGCTCCCGTCCCGATGCCGAGCACCGCGCGCCCGCCGCTCCGCTCCTGGACCGTTGCCGCGGCCATCGCGGTCGCGAACGGCGTCCGCGAGGTCATCGGCACGATGCCCGTGCCGAGCCGGATCGCGTGCGTTTCGCCCGCAAGTCCCGTGAGCGCGGCGAACGTGTCGCGCCCGTCGGTCTCCGGCAGGAACAACCCCGCGTAGCCGAGGCTCTCCCCCGCACGCACGAGCCCGGAGAAGTGGCTCCAGGGCAACGGATTCCGGACCGTGAACGCGACCTCGGGTTGTCGATCGTTCGTCACCCTCGCCATCCTGCCAGAAGCGCATGGAGCCCGTTCGCTTCACCACGGAGGACGCCGTCACCCTCGAGGGCGAGCTGCGCATGCCCGACGACCTGCCGGTGGGCTCCGCCGTCATCTGCCACCCACACCCTCGACACGGCGGCAGCAAGGACCACCCGATCCTCTGGGCCATCCGCAACGAGCTCGCGCACCGGGGATTCGCGGTGCTCGGCTTCAACTTCCGCGGCGTGATGGGTTCGGGAGGCACCTACGGTGGCGGCCGCGACGAGGTCCGCGATGCGCGCGCGGCGATCGACGTCGCGATCGAACGAGGCGGTCCCCCGGTCTTCGTCGCCGGGTGGTCGTTCGGCGCGAACGTCGCCCTGCGGGAGGCGCTCGACGACGACCGCGTCGCCGGGCTCGCGCTCGTCGGGTTCCCGCTTCGGCCCGGCGACGTCGAGCTGCCGCCGGTGCCGGCGGCCGGCGAGCTCCGCCTGCTCTCGCGCCGGCCGATCCTGCTCGTGGCCGGCGAGCACGACGCCTTCTGCCCCGGCGACGAGCTCCGCGACCTCGGGAAGCAGCTCTCGGCAGAGGTCGTGGTGGTGCCCGGCACCGACCACTACTTCTGGCGACGCGAACGCGAGCTCGCGGCGCTCATCGGCGACTTCGCCGAGCGGCTCACGCGGTCGGGTCGAGCGCGAACGTAACCCCCTCGCGCTCGAGCTCGGCGATCATCTCGGCGGCGTCGAACGCGGACTCCGGCGGGTGCACGCCCGGCGGCACGCGACCCTCGGCCAGCCAGCGCACCGCGACCGTGATCGGGATCGCCGTGCCGAAGGCGCCTGCCGACAGCCCCTCCGGGGAGGGGTCGAAGCGCGCGAGGCATCGGGCCGTGGCCGCGGCGCCTTCGCGCATGCCTTGCACCCGCACGTCGAGGAACTCCACGTCGTGCGGCTCGCCGTCCTCGGAGGGCAGAGCGTTCAGGACGGCGGCGAGCGCCTCCCTCGGCGCCACGGCGCCCGAGCGCGTTTGCACGGGCTCGTCCGAAGCCATCCCGATCCGCGCGAGGAACGCGAACCCATCGTGCACGGCTCGCGGCAGGGCGAGCCTCCACCGGACGTCGCGAACGCCGGGAACGGTTTTCGGAAGCGTCGCGGGCTCGGAATGGAGCGTGTACATGGACGGCTGCACGCCCACGGGTTCGGGGAACTCCCAGTCGACGACGCCCGATCCCGCGGGAACCTCCCTCAGCTCGCCGCCCTCGAACACCATCGCCGGCATCGTGAACTCGTCGAGCACGGTCTCGACCGAGTACGGCACGCCGAACGCGCCGCCGTCGGCCGACAGATCCACCGCGCCGTCGACCATGTCGATCGAGGTCACCTCGTCGAGCCGGTCGACGCCCCACCGCGCGAGCACGTTCGTGAGCCCCGGCGCCGAGCCGATCCCGAGCACGGCCGACACGCCGGCCTCGACCCAGCGATCGTGCTCATCCCACTGACGGAGCGTCGTGTGAAAGAGGCCGCCCAGGTCTGCGTAGTGGCACCGCGCCGCGAGTGCGGCCTCCATCACCGCGAGGTTCAGCTTGTAGGGCAGGCAGGCCGCGACGGCTTGGACTTCACCGAGGATCCGTTCGAGCTCCCCCGACGTCGCGTCGAACCCGCTACCGTCGGCGCCCGCGAGCCCCGCGACCTCGCGCGCTCGCGACTCGTCCACGTCGAGCACCAGCAACTCGACGTCGGCGTGACGGGCGAGCAGGACGGCGGCCGCGCTCCCCATCGCCCCGGCCCCGAGCACGGCGATCCTCATGGCGGCACAGCATAGACAGGGACCGGGGCGGCCCCTGGCCGCCCCGGTCCTCAGAGCAGGATCACGGGGTCACGAAGCTCACGAGCTTCGCGACCTCCTGGTCCCCCGCCACCGCGACTTCCTTCACGATCCCGATGCCGCGCGCGTAGTACTTCTGGTCGACGACGTCGGGCTCGAGGGGCGACCACTCCATCGTGCGGAGCACGTGGTGCACGCGCCCGTACGGCACGGTGACGGCGTTGCCGAGGGAGAGCACCCAGGCCGAGTCCTCGGCGTAGCCCGCGTAGTACTCCTGCCGGTAGCCGTCGGGGACCTGGGGGTCGGCCTCCATGATGATCCCGCGCAGCGCGCCGTCGACGCCGGCCGTCCACGAGCCCTCGGTGCTCGTCACGTGCCCGTTCGGCCCGTACGTCGCCGTGTCCTCGCCGAAGTACCACACGGCGCCGAGGTCGTCCTGTGCATACCAGTCGAACGTCTTCTCGAGCAGCCGCGTGCCGTGCTTCGCCACGTCGCGCACGACCAGCACCGTCTCGCCGTCGACCACCTTCGTGTGCGAGGTCACCGTCACGCGGTCGGTTTGACTCACGCCGTCGCGCATACCCCGATAGACCCACGTCGCCCCGATGGGCAGCGGGAACAAGGGGTTGTCGATCACCGTGGTGAAGGACGCGGCCGCCCTCGTCTCGCCCGACGCGGGCCCGGCAACCACCGACGCGACCGAGCCGACGACGAACGCCGTGACCCCCACCGCCACCAACCGTTTCGCCCTCATCGTTCCTCCTTCCGATCTCGACCGCGCGAGCCTGCCGCGACGACGATGAAAGGCCCGTGAACGGGGTTCTCATCCGGCTTTCATGGTCCGCACGTACGATCGCGGTTCGGAGGTGAGGCGGTGCGCGTGCTCGTCGTGGAGGACCACGCCCGGATGGCGGCCGTGATCAGCCGCGGCTTGCGCGAGGAGGGCTACGCGGTGGACGTGGCCGCGTCCGGCGAGGACGGAACGTGGCTTGCGACCGAGAACGACTACGACGCGATCGTGCTGGACGTGATGCTTCCCGGGATCGACGGGTTCGAGACCTGTCGACGCCTCCGCGACGCCGGTCGCTGGGCGCCGGTACTCATGCTCACCGCGCGCGACGCGGTGGAGGACCGAATTCACGGCCTCGACGCCGGCGCGGACGACTACCTCACGAAGCCGTTCTCGTTCGCTGAGCTCCTCGCGAGGATTCGCGCGCTGCTCCGACGCGGTGTCGCCGAGCGTCCGCCGGCCCTGCAGGCGGGCGACCTCATGCTCGACCCGGCGCGCCGCGTGGTCCAACGCCACGGGGTCCGCGTCGACCTCACCGCGAAGGAGTTCGCGCTCCTCGAGTTCTTCCTTCGCCATCCCGACGAGGTGCTCTCGCGCTCGCGCATCATCGAGCACGTGTGGGACTTCGCCTTCGAGGGCGACTCGAACATCGTCGATGTGTACGTGCGCTACCTCCGCGAGAAGGTGGACCGTCCCTTCGGGCTGGAGTCGATCGAGACGGTGCGGGGCGCCGGGTACCGACTGCGAGTCGGGGATTGACGATGGGGGTCCGCGCGCGGCTCACCCTCGCCTTCGGCGCGGGAATGGCGGCGGTCCTGCTCGCCCTGGGTGCGTTCCTGTACGTCCGCCTGGGAACCGCGCTGCTCCAGTCTGTCGAGGCCGGACTCCGGTCCCGCGCCCAGGACGTTGCCGCGATCGTGGCGGGGGGCGACGTGCGGATCCCCGACACGAGCACGACCTTGATCGATCCCGACGAGTCCGTGACGCAGGTGCTCGATCCCGGCGCCGCGGACCCGGTGTTGTTCGCGAGCGCGGCCGTCACCGGCGCGCCCCTCGTACCGGTCGAGCGCCTCTCGCGGCTCCGGCAACCGACGTTCCTCACCGCGAAGGCTCCCGGGCTCGAGGACAACCTGCGGCTGCTCGTCGTGCCGGTCGACGCGCCGGCCGGCACTCGGTACGTCGTGCTGGGAGCCACGCTCTCCGATCGCGAGGAGGCCCTGGATCGGTTCCTCGCGGCGTTCGCGGTCGGCGGAACGGCCGCCCTCGCGATCAGCTCGGTGGCGGGATGGCTCGTGGCCGGCGGCGCGCTCCGGCCGGTCGCACGGATGCGCGCGGAGGCTTCGGCGATCTCGGCCCTCGAGCCCGATCGGCGCCTTCCGGTTCCGTCGACGCAGGACGAGCTCGCGCGGCTCGCGTCGACGCTCAACGGGATGCTCGATCGGCTTCAGGAGGCCATGGCGCGCGAGCGGCGGTTCGTCGACGACGCGAGCCATGAGCTCCGCACCCCGCTCGGCGTCCTCAAGGCCGAGCTCGACGTCGCGCTCGCTCGCGCGCGGACGCCGGAGGAGCTCGAGGAGACGCTCCGACGGGCCTCCGCCGAGACCGATCGTCTCGCCGGCCTTGCGGAGGACCTCCTCGTGCTCGCCCGAGCGTCCGACGGACGCCTGCCGATCCGCAGGGAGGCCGTGTCGCCGGCGGCGGTGGTCGACGAGGCGTGCCGGGCGAGGGCGAGGGCGGCCGACGCCGCGGGCGTCGCGCTCGAGGCGGACGTTCCCGCGGACCCCGTTCGCATCGATGCGGTTCGGTGCAGGCAGGCGCTCGAGAACCTGCTCGACAACGCGATCCGGCACAGCCCGCGAGGCGGAACCGTTCGGGTCACCGGCGAGCAGGCCGACCATCGACTCGCGATCGTGGTCGCCGATGACGGCCCGGGCTTTCCCGATCACTTCCTGGGCGACGCCTTCGAACCGTTCTCGCGCGCGGACCGCGACCACGACGGCGCGGGGCTCGGGCTCGCGATCGCCCGGGCGGTCGCGGAGGGCCACGGCGGGAGGGCGACGGCCTCGAACCGCCCCGAGGGGGGCGCTCGCGTGGAGCTGACGTTTCGGATCGACGGCCCCGTCGGCGCCGTTACAGCGGAACGTTCGACAGCACCATGATCCGCTGCTCCGTCATCTCCTCCATCGCGAACCGAAGGCCCTCGCGCCCGAACCCGCTCTCCTTCGAGCCGCCGTAAGGCATCTGGTCGGCGCGAAACGCCGATTGGTCGTTGATGATCACGCCGCCGACCTCGAGCGTGCGGTGCGCCTGAAAGGCTCGGTTGATGTCGTTCGTGAAGACGCCGGCCTGCAGCCCGAACTTCGAGTCGTTCACCGACGCGAGCGCGTCCTCGAACGTCTCGTACGGCGAGATCGTCACGACCGGTCCGAAGACCTCCTCCCGGCACACCTTCATCTCGGGGCGCACGTGCGACAGGAGCGTCGGCGAGTAGAACGGGGAGTCCGCCTTGCCGCCGGTGAGGATCTCGGCGCCCTGCGACACCGCCTCCTGCACCCAGGCGTCGATGCGGTCGACCTCCTGCGGCTGGATGACCGGCCCCACGTCGACCGTGGGGTCCATCGGATCGCCGACCTTCAGGTTCTCGACCTCCTTGACGAGCCGTGCCGCGAAGTCGTCGAAGACCTCGGCCTGCACGAGCACGCGCTGCACGCTGATGCAGCTCTGACCGGCCTGGTAGTAGCCGCCGAAGGCGATCCGCGCGGCCGCGTGATCGAGATCGGCGTCGGAGTGCACGATCACCCCGGCGTTCCCCCCGAGCTCGAGCGTCACGCGCTTCTTCGGGTCGATGCCCTTGAGGTACCAGCCGATCTCGGCCGACCCCGTGAACGAGATCTTGCGGTAGCGCTCATCCCGCGCCATGCCGTCGGCGACCTTCGAGCTCACCGGCAGGACCTGGTACATCCCCTTCGGCAGGTCGGTCTCGGCGAAGAGCTCGGCGAGGCGCAACGCCCCCAACGGGGTCGCGCTCGCCGGCTTCACCACGATCGGCGCGCCGACGCCGAGCGACGGCGCGACCTTGTGCGCGACGAGGTTCAGCGGGAAGTTGAACGGCGTGATGCCGAGCACGGGGCCGATCGGGAACCGGCGGAGCAGGCCGATCCGGGATCCCAACGAGGCCTCGGTGTCCAGACGCATCACCTCGTCCTCGCCGTGGCGGATCACCTCGGAGGCCCAGCGGAACGTCGAGATCGCGCGCGTCGCTTCCACGCGCGACCACTTCAGCGGCTTGCCGCCCTCGCGCGCGATGAGCTCGGCGTTCTCGTCGAGCGTCTCGGCGAGCCGACGCGAGATGTGGTCGAGCGCGTCGGCGCGCGCGTGCACCGGCAGATGCCTGGACTCGGCGAAGGTCGAAGCCGCGGTCGCGGCGGCCTCCTCGACGTCGCCTTCGGTCGGCACGCCGAGCTCCGCGACGACGCTCCCGTCGAAGGGGCTCTTCACCTCGAAGGTCCCGTCGCCGGTGCGCCACTCGCCGTTCACGAGATAGGGACGTACGGTCATGCGAAACTCACCTTCCTTCGCGGGCGGACCACGCCGGTGCGCGACGTGGCCGTCGGTTTCCGTGTTCGCTAGTCGAGCGACACCATCACGTGCTTGATGTTCGTGTAGTCCTCCAACGAGTACACCGACATGTCTTTCCCGTGGCCCGACTGCTTGTACCCGCCGTGCGGCATCTCCGGCGTGAGCGGGATATGGGTGTTCACCCACACGCACCCGAACTGCAGCCGGCGCGACATCCGCATCGCGCGGCCGACGTCGCGGGTCCACACGCTCGCGGCGAGGCCGTAATCCACGCCGTTCGCCCACGCGAGCGCCTGGTCCTCGTCGTCGAACCGCTGCACGGTCACGACCGGTCCGAAGACCTCCTTCTGGATGATCTCCGAGTCCTGCGCCGCGTCGGCGACGATCGTCGGCTGGTAGAAGTAGCCGCTCGACTCCACGGGCGCGCCGCCGGTGAGCACCTTCGCCCCGGCCTCCTGCGCCCGCTCGACGAAGCCCTCGACACGCTCGAGCTGCTCCTTCGAGATCACGGAGCCGACCTCGGTGTCGTCCGCGAACGGGTCGCCCATCTTGATCGACTCGACCGCCGGCACGAGGTCGGTGAGCACGCGGTCGTACGCGCCCGAGCCCACCAGCACGCGCGTCGCGGCGGTGCAGTCCTGCCCGGCGTTGAAGTAGCCGGCGATCTTCACCCACTCGACCACGCTCTCGATGTCCGCGTCGTCGAAGACCACGACCGGCGCCTTGCCGCCGAGCTCGAGGTGCACGCGCTTCAAGGTGTCGGACGCGTTCGTGTGGATGATCTTGCCGGTGCCGACGTCGCCGGTGAGCGAGACGATGCCCACCTTCTCGTGGCGCACGAGCGTGTCGCCGACGGGGATTCCGTCGCCGGTCACGAGGTTGAACACGCCCGGCGGGAACAGGTCCGACGCGAGCTCCGCGAGCTTGATCGCCGTGAGCGGCGTGAGCTCGGAGGGCTTCAGGACGATCGTGTTGCCGGTCGCGAGCGCCGGGCCGATCTTCCAGATCGCCATCATCAGCGGGTAGTTCCACGGGGCGATGAGGCCGGCGACGCCGATTGGTTCGCGCCGGATGTAGGAGGTGAAGCCGGCCATGTACTCACCGGCCGTGCGGCCCTCCATCGTCCTTGCGGCGCCGCCGAAGAACCGCAGGTTGTCGACGATCGGCGGGATCTCCTCCGACATCGTCACCGCGTACGGCTTGCCCACGTTCCGCGCCTCGATCCCGACGATCTCGTCGGCGTTCTCCTCGATGCGATCGGCGAGCTTCAGGAGCGCGAGCTGTCGGTCCTTCGGGGTCGAGTCGTACCAGGTCTCGAACGCGGTGGCGGCGGCTTCCACGGCCCGGTTCGCATCCTCGGCGGTGCCTTCGGCGACGTTCGCGAGCACCTCACCGGTGGCCGGGTTGATGATGTCGCGCGTGCCCCCGTCGGAGGCGTCCGACCATTCGCCGTTGATGAACAACTTGTGGGTGTCTGCCATGTTCCCTTCACCTCCGTGGAGCCGAAAACTCGCGGGTCAGACCGCCAGTATGACGGCTGTGGCGGAAACCCCACCACCCGGCGATTCGTCCACGTCGTCGGCGCCGGACAGGACGTCTCGGCCTGAGGTGATCCCCGCGCACACGGTCACTCCGCGTCGACGGAGAGAAGGTCGCGCGCGCGGAGCGCGAGCCAGAACTCCATGCGATCGAACGAGCTCGCGAGGTCGCGGCCGGTGAGCTCCTCCACCTTGCGCATGCGATAGCGGAGGGTGTGCCGGTGCACGAACAGCTCGACCGCCGCCGCCTCCCAGCGGGCGTTGTGGTGGAGGAACGCCTGCAACGATCCGATCAGGTCCCCGCCCTGCTCGCGGTCGTATGCGACGAGCGGCGCCAGCAGCGAGTCGGCGAACGCGCGCAGCGCACCCTGGTCGGCCATCGAGAGCAACAGGCGATAGCTCCCCAGGTCCTCGAAGCCCGCGGAGAGCCGGCCCTCGAGCCTGCAGACCTGGAGCGCGTACCTGGCCTCCCGAAGCGACCGCCCCACCTCCATCACGGTCGCCGGTCCCCCGCCTCCCGCGAGCACGTCCGAGCCGAGCCGCTCTCCCACCGCCCGAGCGAGGAGCCCCGGATCGGCGGCGCCTGCCGGCCGCAGCACGAGCACGCCATTCGGATGGGTGGAGACCAGGAACCCGCCTCCGTCCCGCGCGCACTGTTCCGCGGCGGCCGTCGCGAGCGCGTTGGGATCGCCTCCCTCGAGCGCGATGGCCGCGACCGACCCCTCACGGTCGAAGCCGAACCGGGCGAGGTCGCGCGCCGCCGCGGCGGGCGCGAGGGAGCCGGCTGCAAGCTCGTCGAAGAAGTCGCCCTGCAGCCGGCGTTGCGCGTCGGCCACCGCGCGAGCCTTCGCGAGCTCGATCGCGAAGAGCGAGAGCGCGTGCGCCGCGACGATCCGGTCGTACTGGCTCGGCTGCTCGGGCTTGCCCACCGCGAGGAACGCCTCGACGTGACCCTGCGCGCCGACCGGCTGCACCCACACGTGGTGCCCGCGGTCGACGAGCGTAATCGAGAAGTTGGTCCCCTCCGCGCGGGAACTTCGGATCTCCTCCCATACGCGCTCGGCCCGGAGCGACGCGGCGCGAGAGGTCGCGGTGAGCGCGCCACCGTGCAGGTCGAACAGCAGCGCCCAGCCGCGCACCACGCGCGCGAGCGATCCCGCGATCCCCTCGACGCCCTTGCCGTCCATGACGGCCCGCGTGAGCACGTGCTCGGCGTCGACCGCGCGCTGCAGGGTGTCGTATTGCTCCGCGAGGATCCTCGTGAAGATCGCCTCGGTGATCGCGATGAAGGGGACGGGGAACGGCACCTCGAACACCGGGAAGTCGAGGCGATCGGCGGCTGCCACGATCGCCTTCGGGACGCGCTCGTGCGAGAACCCGAGCCCGAACCCGAGGCCCGCGAGGCCCGCGCCGGCGAGCCGCTTCACGTACGCGCGTTGGCTCGCGGGGGTCGCGCCCACGCCCATGCCGGTCGTGAGCACGATCTCGCCACCCTTCAGCCACGGCGTCGGGTCCTCGAGCTCGGAGACGTGTACCCATCGGACCTGGCGCCCGATCCCGGGCTCGCCCGCGAGCAGGCGCAACGGCAGGTCCGGCACCTCGAGCAGGTCGCGCACCGTCACGGCCACGGCGCGATTGTACGGGGCGTACAGTCACGGCCGCTCCGGGCAGCCCTGCGGGCGGCGCGGCTTGACACTCTGGACAAACGGCTCGCGCGGCCTTGGTCCGGCGAGCGCCTGACAGGAGCCGCGCGAGGTCGGACACTCGGAACAAGCGATCAGGAGGACGACGAGAGCGATGGACATTCCCCAGGAGCGAAAGCTCGTCACCGAGATCCCGGGACCGAAGTCGAAGGAGTGGTTCGCGCGCCGTGAGGCTTCGGTCGCGACGGGTGTGTACAACATCCACCCGATCGTCACGGCGCGCGCCGCCGGCGCGATCGTCGAGGACGTCGACGGCAACCGCTTGATCGACTTCGCGACCGGCATCTCGGTGTTGAACGTCGGCCACTCTTCGCCGACCGTGGTCGCCGCGGCTCAGCGGCAGCTGGAGCTCGACACGCACACCTGCTTCCACGTCACCGCGAACGAGCCGTACATCGAGCTCGCGGAACGTCTGAACGCGCTCGCGCCTGGCGACGTCGCGAAGAAGACGATGTTCGCGAACTCCGGGGCCGAGGCCGTGGAGAACGCCGTGAAGATCGCGCGGAACGCCACGGGCCGCTCCGCCGTCGTCGCGTTCGACCACGCGTTCCACGGCCGCACGCTGATGGGGATGTCGCTCACCGCGAAGGTGATGCCCTACAAGCAGGGCATGGGGCCGTTCGCGCCCGAGATCTACCGGCTTCCGTTCGCGTACCCGTACCGCTGTCCCACCGGAGGGACCGCCGAGACCTGCGCGGATTCATGCGCGGACTACGCGATCGACGAGATGCACAAGCACATCGGTGAGGACAACATCGCGGCGGTGATCATGGAGCCGATCCAGGGCGAGGGCGGCTTCGTCGTGCCGGCGACCGGCTTCGTGAAGCGGATCGCCGACTTCTGCGGCGAGCACGGCATCGTGTTCATCGCCGACGAGATCCAGAGCGGGATGGGCCGCGCGGGGCGCTGGTTCGCGATCGAAGACGAAGGCGTCGTGCCGGACATCGTGACGACCGCGAAGTCGCTCGGCGGCGGCCTGCCGATCTCCGGGATCACCGGCCGAGCCGACCTGATGGACGCGGTGCACGCCGGCGGGCTCGGCGGCACCTACGGCGGGAACCCGGTCGCGGCCGCCGCGGCGCTCGCGGTGCTTGACCTGATCGAGCGCGACGGGCTGCTCGACCGATCGCGATCGCTGGGCGAACGGATCATGGCCCGATTCCGGGAGCTGCAGTCGCAATACGAGCTGGTCGGCGACGTGCGAGGCCGAGGAGCCATGTGCGCGATCGAGCTCGTGACCGATCGGGAGACCAAGGCACCGGCGGACGCGGCGACCGGCGCGATCGCGAGGCATTGCCTGGAGCAAGGCCTCATCGTGCTGTCGGCGGGCACGTACAACAACGTGCTCCGGCTACTGCCGCCGCTCACGATCGAAGACGGGCTGCTCGACGAGGGCCTCGGCATCCTCGACGACGCGATCGGAGCCGTCGCCGGGTAGGAGGTAGACACCTCCTCGAACGCCGCGATCAGACGGCGTCGCGGCGCGCTTCGATTGTTACCTTCGAGGGGTGAGCGAGCCCGCGAACGACGGCAGCGAAAGGGTTTCGCTCCTCCGCCGCCTCGCGATCGACACGACCCCGCTGCGCGTCTCGCGCCAGTTTCGGCTGGTATGGGGAGGGCTGCTCGTCTCGGCGACGGGCAGCCAATTCACGGTCGTCGCGGTCTTCGTCCAGGTCACGCGACTCACCGGATCGGAGGCGGCCGTGGGCCTCACCGGCCTCGTCTGGCTCGGCGGGCTGGTGGTCGGTTCGATCGTCGGCGGGACCATCCTCGATGCGTGGGACCGGCGCCGGACGCTGATCATGGCCCAGCTCGTGATCGCGGTGGGCGTGGGGACGCTGCTCGCCGGTTCGATCGCCGGCGACCCCCCGATCGGCGTGATCTATGCCGGTCTCGCGGTGATGGCCGCCGCGAGCGCGGTCGACGGGCCGACGCGGTCCGCGATGACGCCACGCCTGGTGGGCGCGGAGCTCATCCCGTCGGCGCAGGCCCTCAACCAGGTGATCTGGAACGGCGCCGGCATCGTCGGGCCGGCGATCGCCGGCCTCGCGATCCAGCGTTTCGGCGTCACGCTCGCGTACTCGGTCGACCTCGCGTCGGTGGGCGCGATGCTGCTCGCGGCTCTTGCCTTGCACCCGATGCCGCCGGAGGAGCACGAGGAGAACGAGACCGGCCTTCGGGCCGTGCGCCAGGGCTTCGCATACGTGCGCCGCGCGCGACTGATCCAGGCGACGTTCGCGATCGACCTGGTCGCGATGGTGTTCGGCCTGCCGCGCGCGCTCTTCACCTTCCTCGCCGTCGAGCAGTTTGGTCGCGGCGTGGGCATCGTCGGGCTGCTGTTCTCCGCGCCAGCCGTGGGCGCGATGCTCGGGGCGCTCACGAGCGGTTGGACGAGATCCGTGCAGCGCCAGGGCCGGGCCGTCGCGATCGCCGTGTCGGCATGGGGCGTCGCGATCGTCGCCTTCGGGCTGGTGGGCGACCGGTTGTGGCTCGCGCTCGCGTTGCTCGCGATCGCGGGATGGGCCGACGTCATCAGCGCGATCTTCCGCAACACGATCCTGCAGCTGAGCGTCCCCGACCGCCTTCGGGGTCGGTTGTCGGGCATCCACGTCCTCGTCGTGACCGGTGGGCCGCGACTCGGGGACTTCGAGGCCGGGCTCGTGGCTCGCCTCGTCTCGCCGGGGTTCAGCGTGGTGTCGGGCGGGCTCGCGTGCATCGTGGGCGCCGGCGCGGTCGCGCTCGCGTACCCGGAGCTCCGGCGCCAGCGCGCGAGCGCGCGCCCCTGAGTACGCTTCGCGCATGGCCGACCCGGTCGAGCTGGTGGAGCTCCGCGTCCTCGACGGACCGAACCTCTACTTCCCCCGCCCCGCCGTGAAGGTGACGATCGCGGCGCCCGGCTGGATGCGCGCGCCGACCGAGAAGGTCGAAGAGGTCGCGCGGCGACTCGGGATGCGCGCGCGGCACGGGGGCGACCCGCAGTCCGAGCACCGCCGTCGCTTCACGGCGCGCGTCGCGAAACGGTTGGTCGGCCGGGGCGCGGCCGCGACCACGACGAGACTCGCCGTTCGTTCGCGGGCAGGTCCCCAGCCCGGCGAGATCGTGGTGGCGTTCCCCTGGCGGCGCCGCGGCTCGGCAGAGGCGCTCGGGCACGAGCTCGTGTGGCTGCTCGGCGCGGTGCTCCGGCGTTCGCCCGATCGCGCGATCACCGAGGCGGTCGGCCGGGTCGCCGCCGTCGATCCCGGCGAGGAGCCCACGGTGCCGGAGCCCGAGGTGCCGGTGATCCAGGTGACCGGCACGAACGGCAAGACCACCACGACGCGGCTGCTCGCTCACATCGTGCGCGCCGCCGGCAAGCACGTGGCGTTCTCGTCGACCGACGGCGTGTATGCGGACGATGAGCTCGTGCAGGCGGGCGACTACTCGGGGTTCGGCGGCGCCGCCACGGCGCTCGCGCAATCGCCGGACGTCGCGGTGCTCGAGACGGCCCGAGGGGGGATCCTCCTGCGCGGGATCGGCGTCGCGCACAACGACGTCGCGGTCGTCACGAACGTCACCGAGGATCACCTGGACCTGCAGGGGATCCGCACGCTCGACCAGCTCGCCGAGGTGAAGGCGACGATCACGAAGATCACGCGGCCGGGCGGCTGGGCGGTGTTGAACGCCGACGATCCGCGCGTGCTCGCGATGCGCCGCGGGTGCTCCGGCCGAGTCTGGCTGTTCTCGCTCGACCCCGATCACCCCGCGATCCGCGAGGTGCTCGCGGAGGGCGGCCGCGCGATCGCGCCGCTCGACGGGTTCGTGACGGTGCTGGACGGATCGAGCGCTCGACAGCTGGTGGCGCTCGTCGACGTCCCGGTCACGATCGCCGGTGTCGCGAGCGTGTACGTCCAGAACGCGCTCGCCGCCACCGCGGCCGCGCTCGCCGTGGGCCTGCCCGAGCGGGCGGTCGTCAAGGGGTTGCGGACGTTCGTGCTCGACCCCGAGCGGAACCCCGGCCGCGCGAACCTGTTCCGGCTCGAGCGTCGCACCGTGGTCGTGGACTACGCGCACAACGAGGCCGGCATGAACGGCCTCACCGAGCTCTGCCGCGGACTTCGCCCGCCGGGCGGCGAGATCTGGCTCGCGTTCGGCACCGCCGGCGATCGCACCGACCGCATCCTGCACAACTTCGCGGTGGCGGCCGCGCGCGGCGCCGACCACCTCGCGATCGCCGAGCAGCTGCGCTACCTTCGCGGCCGCGATCGCGAGGAGCTGATCGAGCGGCTCCACGCCGGCGCGCGCGACGGCGGCGCACACGAGGTGCCGGTGTACGAGGACGAGCTGCACGCGCTCGACGCGATGCTCGAGGCTTCCAAGCCGGGCGACGTCGTGGCAGTCACCGCGCTCGCGCAGCGGCCCGAGGTCTTCGCGACGATGCAGCGGCTCGGCGCCGAGCGGCTCACACCGGGCAAGGTGCGCACCTTGGTGCGGCGCGCGGCGTCCTGACTCAGCGAGCGGCGCTGCAGGTCACGCACAGCACCGACCACGGACGGGCCTGGAGCCGTACCTCGGGGATCTCGTTCCCGCAGGAGTCGCACCGGCCGTAGGTGCCCTCGTCGAGCTTCGCGAGCGCGCGGTCGACGTCCTCGAGCATCGCGGCGAGCGCGGTCGCCGTCCCGACCTGGTTCAGCCGCTCGACGGCCTGCGTGGTCCCGTCCCCCACGCGCTTGCCGAACGAGACCGCCTCCATCGGATCCCGCGGGACCGCGGTGAGCACCGCGAGCTCGTCCGACACCTCGCGCCGACGCGTGTTGAGCGCCTCGAGGACCTCCTCGGGCCTCACGTGGGGTTCGCGCTGAGTTCGAGGAAGTCGGGGTCGCCGCCGACCGCCTCGACGTGCCCGTTCCCCTCGGCGGGCAGCAGCACCGCCGGCGACGCCATCCCGCGGCGGGCCTCGAGCTCCCTGTAGACCTCGGTGGCGTAGTCGACGCAGAGCACCACGATGTCGCCGGGCCGCGAGCGATCGAGCGCGCGGCGGGCGGCGTCCATCTCGTCCACCACGATCTCGGCGTAACCGGCGCGCGCCCCGCCGGCCTCCGCGGCCTGGTGAAGGCCCTCCATGATCAACATCGCGGTCTCGCCGCGCTCGCGGCCGCGGTTGTTGCGGTCCTCTCGCACGATCACCTCGTCGAAGTAGCGCGCGGCCACCCGACCGAGCTCTCGCATGTCCTCGTCGCGCCGGTCGCCCGCCGTGGCGACCACGCCCACCCGCAGGTTGGCGCCGCCGCCGGCGGTGTCGGCGGTGAGCCGCTCGACGAAGTCGCCGAGCGTCTGCAGGCCCGCCGCATTGTGCGCGTAGTCGATCACCACGCGGACGCCGTCCAGGTCGAACACGTTCAGCCGCCCGGGCGCCTGATAGATCGACGTCGTGAACGTCCGCAGCCCCTGGCGGATGTCGTGCAGGTGCGCGCCGGCCGCGTGCGCGGCGCCGGCCGCGGCCATCGCGTTCTGCACCATCATGCGGGCCTTGCCCTCGAACGTGGCCGGCAGCGTGTGCACCCACGCGATCGGCGACGAGCGCCGCCCCTCGCGCAGCACGATCTTCTCGCCGAGCGGGCCGCGCTCGAGCACGACCGCCTTGCCGCCGCGGCGCACCCATCGCTCGACGAGGTCGTTGCGGTCCTGCATCGTGAAGAGGATCACCGAGCCGCTGCACGCGCGGCGCATCTCGGCGACGAGCGCGTCGTCGGCATTCAGCACCGCCCAGCCGGTCTTCGGGACGGCCTCCACCACCACCTGCTTCACGGCCGCCAGCTGCTCGAGCGTCTCGATCTCGCGGAGCCCGAGGTGGTCGCCGGTGACGTTCAGCACCACCGCGACGTCGTTGCGCCCGTAGCCGAGCCCTTCGCGAAGGATCCCGCCGCGAGCGACCTCGAACACCGCGAAGTCCACGCGCGGGTTCTGCAGCACCATCTGCGCGGACTTCGGCCCGCTCGCGTCCACGCGCCTCACGAGCCGCTCGTCGATGTACACGCCGTCGGTGGACGTCATGCCGATCTTCCGACCCATCCCGCGAAGGATGTGCGCGATCATCCGGGTGGTCGTGGTCTTCCCGTTGGACCCGGTCACGGCCACGATCGGGATGCGCGCCGGCGTGCCGGGCGGGAACAGCCCGTCGATGACGTCCTTCGCGACGTACTGCGGCTCGCCCTCGGTCGGGTGCGTGTGCATGCGGAACCCGGGCGCCGCGTTCACCTCGACGATCGCGCCGCCGGTCTCGCGCACCGGCTGGCTGATGTCGGGCGCCAGGAAGTCGATGCCGGCGACGTCGAGGCCGACCACGCGCGCAGCCTCCTCCGCGATCTCGATGTTGTCCTCGTGCGCCTCCCACGTGCGGTCGATCGAGATACCGCCGGTGGACATGTTGCCGGTGGCAGCGAGCAGCACGCGCAGGTCCTTCGGCGGGACGTCGTCGGGCGTGAACCCCTGTGCGGCGAGGAGCTCCTCGGCCTTCTCGTCGAGCTTGATGCGCGTGAGGACCTTCTCGTGACCGATGCCGCGTCGCGGGTCGGCGTTCGTGATGTCGAGCAGCTTGCGGATCGTGCGCCTCCCGTCACCGACGACGTGGGCCGGCACGCGCTCGGCGATCGCCACCATCCGCCCGCCGACCACCAGCACGCGGTAGTCGTTGCCGACGACGTAGGACTCGACCACCACGTCGCCCCGCCGCGACTCCTCCTGCGAGCGATGGAAGTTGACCCGCACCGCCTCCTCGTCGCGGAGGTCGAGGCACACGCCGCGGCCGTGGTTCCCGTCGAGCGGCTTCGTCACGACGGGGTAGCCGATGCGCTTCGCGGCGCCCACCGCTTCGTCCTCGGTGCGAACGACCTCGCTGCGCGGGACGGGGAGCCCGGCCGCCGCGAGCAGCTGGTTGGTCATCTTCTTGTCGCCTGCGATGTCGACCGCGAGCGCGGAGGTCTTCGACGTCATCGTCGCGCGGATGCGCTGCTGGTACTTGCCCCATCCGAGCTGCACGAGCGAGGCCTCGTTCAGCCGCATGTAGGGGATGTCGCGCGAGGCGGCCTCGTCGATCAGCGCCTGCGTCGACGGGCCGAACGCGCGCCGTTCGGCGAGGAGGATCAGCCGCTCGAGCTCCGCCCGGAAGTCGAAGCCGGGCTCCTTCTTCACGAGGTGGTTCACGAGCCGGACCGCGAGCTTGCCGGCCTCGGCCCCCACGCGCTCCTCCCAGTAGCCGTAGATGACGTGGTACTGGCCGGGCGCGCCGGCGCTGCGCGTCTTGCCGCGATAGACGTGCGCGCCCGACTCCTTCTGGAGCTCGAGTGCGACGTGCTCGGCGACGTGACCGAGCCACGTCCCGTCGGTGAGGCGCTCGCGGAAGCCGCCGCGCTTGCCGAGCGAGCAGGAGTGCTCGCCGACGCCCGGCAGCGCCGCGAGGAGCCCGTCGTTGAACCCCGGGATCGTGTTCGAAGGCCAGTCCTCGAGCGAGCCCAGGTCGACGAGCAGACGGATGCACGGCTCGTAGGACCAGAAGTTGGGCCCGCGGAAGACCTGCGTCTGCAGGATCTTGAGGTCGGGCTTCGGGCGACCGGTCCTCTGCGCCGGGGCCTCGCCCCGCTTCGCCTGCTGCCGTTCGCCGCGTGACTTCTGTTTCGCCGGTCCCCGCGTCACTCCGAGGCCTCCCGCTCCTGGAGGGCGCTCGGTCCCGCGAGCAGCTCCCGAGAGCGGAGGTCGAACCAGTATCCGGAAGGGAGCGAGTGCAGGACGGCGCCCGACACCATGAGCGGACGATAGCCCTTTCCGCGGTAGGCGTCGGACCGGACGTGCCGGCCGTCGACGATCGTGACGGCGCCCTTGCCGATGACCTGCAGCGACTGATCGGCGTGGACGACCGCGCACGTGTCCTCGTCGACGCCCATGCCGAGCAGCGCCGGCGACTGCGCGACGAGCGCAAGCAGGCGCCCGATCCGCCCGCGCTGCTCGAAGTGCTGGTCGATCACGATGCCCTGCAAGATGCCGAGGCCCGCAGAGAGCTGCACCATCCGGTTCTTCGGCGTCGTGCCCGACTGCCCGAACGCGACCATGTGGGAGGCCATCGCGCTCGCGCCGGCCGACGTGCCGGCAAGCACGGCGCCGCGGTCGTGCGCGTTCGCGAGCGCGTCGCCGAGCCGCGTCCCGCCGACGACCTGGGTAAGCCTCGACTGGTTGCCGCCGGTGAGGAACACACCGCTGGCCTCGCGCACGAGCTCGGCGGCGGACGGCGCGTCCGCCTCCTCGCGCTCCTCCGGACGGAGCCCGCTCACCCTTCCGATCCCGAGGCCGGTCAGGAGCTCGACGTAGGTCTGGGTGGCCACGTCCCCGAGCGCCGACGCCGTGGAGACCACGACGACGTGTCCCTCCTCGCCGCCCGCGAGCTTCGCGAACCGGGCGAGGATGTGCTTGTCGCGAAGCTTGTCCTCCGCGCCCCCGATCACCATGACCGGGCCGGCGGTCGCGATGCCGGCGAGGCGCGGCGTGCGTGGTTCGCTCATCGGGTCAGTGTAGTCCGGGGACCTGGCGGTTTTGTCGTCGATCCCGTCCATCATCGGCACACGCCACGTCGCATTGAGCGAGCGGCCCGCCTATCGCTGCGATGGGGCGCTGCCGAGCGGGCGAAGGACGAGCTGATCGTGCGGTTCGACCACGTCGACGAGTCCCTCGAGGCCCTGTTCGACGAACAGCGTGAACCCCTCTTGTTCGCTCACGGCGTCCGTGGGCTCGGCCTCGTCCGTGAGCTCGAAGCGGACCCCCGCGCCGGCCCTGGCGACGCGCACGCGCGCGTCCGGGTTGAAGCGACGCGCCGCTCGGTCGGCCTTCCCGAGAATCTCGATCGCCCAATCAGTGAACTCGATCACGCGACGGATCGTACGCGCCGGAGGCGCGCGATCACCCCCGGCGAGGGAGGAGCTCCTGCCAGTCGCGGCCGTCGCGCGAGTCGACACCCCAGACGCCGAGGCCCACGCCGCAGAGCAGGACGAGGATCGCGATCAGCAGCACGGCGCCGACGAGCGAGGTCATGTGCGCACCTCGATTCGGCCGGCGTTCGCAGGGGCGGAGCTCCGCCACCTCGTGCTCAGGAGCGCCAGCCCGGCCGACCGACGTGCGCGCCTGCGTCCGATGGAGCGTCGCCCCGCCTCATCGCGCCGATCCTCGATCCGCGACCTCGCGACCTCGTTCAGCACCATGGGGTGCATCCGCCATCACCTCTTTCGTAACCGACATCGCGAAGTATGCCGGTTTCGCCGTAACCAGTCAAGTGGTAATCGCCGGTTTCATGAGGTAGACTGCGCCACGTGGAACGTCCCGAGCACGGTCACGACCCGACCATCGCCCCGGCCGCCCCGGGGGACCTCGAGCTCGTCCGCGGCTTCCTCTCGCTGCACGAACACGCCGGCGACCGCCTGCACAGCCTGCCGCCGTCGACCTCCACCCTCGAATGGTGGTTCCGCTCGCACGGGCTGCTCCGCGACGGCGAACCGGCCCCCGAGGACGACCTCGCGTGGGCGGCGACCATCCAGGACGACCTTCGCGGGAAGGTCACCCGCGACGGGGAGCACCCCGTCGACCGCGGGTCGGCCGAGCGCCTGAACGAGGCCGCCCGCGAGTCCGGGATCGAGATCCGGTTCGCGGAGGGCGGGGGGTCCGGGTTCGAGTCGCGAGCGACCGGCATCCGTGGCGCGATCGGCCGCCTGCTCGGCATCGCGTTCCTCGCCGAGCTCGACGGCACGTGGTCGAACCTGAAGACCTGCGGCAGCCATGCATGCAGGTCGGTGTTCTACGACCGGTCGAAGAACCGCTCGGGCAAGTGGTGCTCGATGCAAACGTGCGGCAACCGGGCGAAGGTCCGCGCGTTCCGCGAGCGCAACCCGACGGGCTCGTGACCACGACGTTCGAGCTGAGCCTGCGAGGCGCCGGCGGCGAGCCGGTCGATCTCTTCCGCACGATCAACTCGCACGGGTTCGCCGAGCTCCCGCCGATGCATCTGGACGAGTCGCATCGCACGCTCGACATCACGATCCCGATCCGAGGCGCCAGACCCCGCCGCGTGCGCATCGGTGCCGGCCGTCGCGGTCGCGCGCGGATCGACGTGACCGGCCGCTCGCCGAGCGCTCGGCACGCCGAGGCCTTGCTCGCCGCCGTCCGTCACGTCCTTCGCCTGGACGCCGACCTCTCGGGGTTCTACGCGAAGACGGCCGAGGACCGCGAGCTCGCCTGGGTCAGGACGGGTGCCGGCCGTATGCTGCGCTCCCCCACGGTGTTCGAGGACGTCGTGAAGACGATCTGCACGACGAACTGCTCGTGGGCGCTCACCACGAAGATGGTCACGGCGCTCGTGACCGAGCTCGGCGAGGCACCCGCCGGCATCCGGGGGAGGCCGCTCGAGAACGCGTTTCCCACCGCCGCGGCGATGGCCGCACGGCCGGAGCGCTTCTACCGGGACGTCGTGCGCGCCGGCTACCGCGCGCCGCACTTCGCGAAGCTCTCGAGGGCCGTCGCGAGCGGCGAGCTCGATCTCGAGCGCCTCGCGCACGTGCCCCGCGCGGAGCTCCCCGACGACGAGGTCGAGCGGGCGCTCCTCGAGCTGCCGGGCGTGGGACCGTACGCGGCCGCGCACATCATGATGACGATCGGCCGGGACTCGCGGCTCATCCTCGACTCGTGGAGCCGCCCGAAGTACGCGCGGCTCATGGGAAAGCGATCGGTGGCGGACGCGACCATCGCGCGTCGATTCGGCCGCTACGGCGATCACGCGGGCCTCGCGTTCTGGCTGTTCGTGACCCGCGACTGGATCGTGGAGCCCTGACCGTTCGGCGGTTGCCCCGGGGGCCGACCGGGGGGATACTGCCCGGGGCCCCTCCGGCCCAGCCCATGTCGGATCGAGAGCGAACCCCGATGGAACCGTTATGGCCTCCGTCCGCCGCGTGCGCATCCCGCGCCGCGCGAAGCGGCTCTTCGGCTACTGGCGCGCCGAGCGGCGCACCTTGCGCCAGGGCCTGGTCGCGCTCGCCCTCTCGACGCTCGCGGGCTTCGTCGCCGGCCTGACCCTCCAGAGCATCGGCGGCACCCTCGAGCGGCTCGACGGCTTCCTCATTCTCATTCCCGCCGCGGTCGGCATGCGCGGCACGATCTTCGGCGCGATCGGCGCCCGGCTCGGCACCGAGAACGCGGCGGGGACGTTCGAGATCAGCTTCCGCCGCGACGGCGTCCTCTACCGAAACGTTCAGGTGGCGGTGCTCACCTCGTTCTCGTCCTCGCTCTGGCTCGCCGTGCTCGCGAAGCTCGCGGCATCGGCGACCGGCCAGGCGTCGATCTCGCTCGGCGACCTCGCGACGATCTCGATCGTCGGAGGCGCCCTGGGATCCGCGTTCATCCTCGCGATCACGATCGCGCTGTCGGTCGTGTCCCATCGCCGCGGCTGGGACCTCGACTCGGTGTCGACGCCGATGGTGACGGCGCTCGGCGACATGGCGACGCTCCCCACGCTGTACCTCGCGACGTTCCTCGTGCACCGACACGGCGTGCTCGCTGCGATCTCGGCGGCGGTCTGCGTGCTCGTCGCCGGCGCCGCGACGATCCGCTCCTACACCGTTGCCGACCCGATCGTTCGCCGGATCGTGTTCGAGATGACGGCGGTCATCCTCCTCACGCCGCTGCTCGACATCGCGTCGGGCGCGGTGCAGCAGGCACGGCTCGGCGAGCTGCGCGCGGCGCCGGTGCTCTTCGTGCTGATCCCGCCGTTCGTGTCCCAGGCCGGCGCCCTCGGCGGCATCTTCTCGTCGCGGATCTCGTCGAAGCTCCAGCTGGGCGTCGTGACGCCGCGGGGCCTGCCGGAGGTTCCGGCGCTCGTCGACGCGTCGATGGTGTTCGGCCTCGGCGTGGTCGTGTTCGGGATGATCGGGCTCGTCGCCGTGGGCCTCACGACGCTGACCACGGCGGGGGTGCACGACGCGGCCCTCGTCGTCGCGTCGACGATCCTCGCGGGACTGATCGCGATGCCGATCACGATCGTCACGAGCTACTACCTCGCGATCGTGAGCTATCGCTTCGGACTCGATCCCGACAACCAGACCGTGCCGATCATCACGAGCGTGATGGACCTCGCCGGGGTCGCCACCCTCTTGTTCGTTATGTCACTATCGGGAGTGCTGCCGCATGGATGAGGAACAACCTCAGAACGTCAAGGACCTGCTCGTCGCGTCGAAGGACGCGTCGGAGCTGATGGTCGACCTGGCCTACGCGGCGGTCTTCTTCAACGAGGAGAGCCTCGCCGAGGAGGTCGAGGAGCTCGAGGAGAAGATGGCCGGCTACCTCCGCCGGCTCCGGATGATGGCGATGCTCGCCGCGAGGAGTCCCGAGGACGCGGAGGGGATGGCCGGCGTGCTCTGGATCGCGAGTGCGATCGAGAAGATCGGCGACGCGGCGAGCGACATCGGCCGCGTCGTCGGCGCGAAGCTCGGGATCCCCGACAGCCTTCGCCCCGACCTCCGCCACGCGGACGAGGTGAGCGGGCGAGTGAAGGTGCGCGAGGAGGCGCCGGCGATCGGTCAGACGCTACGTGACCTCTCGATCCCCACCGAGACCGGCATGTGGATCATGGCGATCCGTTCGGGCTTCGACTGGGAGTTCGACCCGGGCCCCGACGACATCGTGAGCGAGGGCGACGTCATGCTCTTCCGAGGACCCGAGGACGGGGTGAACCTCATCCGCGCGCTCGCCGGCGCGCCGCCGCTGCCGGAGGCGCCCGAGTCCGACGCGCCGCCGCTGTCCGAGCTCGACCGCGCGGTCGACATCCTCGTGGAGCTGAAGGACTCGGCGGAAGCGGCCGTCGGGCTCGCGTACTCGTCGCTGCTCTTCAACAACCGCTCGCTCGCGGCCGAGGTGGGCACCATCGAGGCGCGGTCGGACATCCTGCACGACGAGCTCGAGTCGTGGGTGCTGCGAGCCGCACCCGAGGCGCGCAACCCGGACGACCTGCGAGGGTTGCTGCGGATCGCGAGCGCATCCGAGTCGATGACCGATGCCGCGCGCGACATGACCTGGTACGTGGAGAGCGGCGAGCCTCTGCACCCGGTCGTGCAGATTGCGCTCGAGGAGACCGAGGAGACGAGCGCCGAGACGCTCGTCGAACGGGGGTCGCCGGCCGACGGAAGGTCCCTCAAGGAGCTGCGCGTCGAGACGGAGACCGGCATGTTCGTCCTCGCCATCCAGCGAGGGTCGCGTTGGATCTACCGGCCTCGGGCGGGCGTCGTCCTGCGCGAGGGCGACCGCCTGATCTCCGTCGGGCCCGAGGAGGGCGAACAGGAGCTTCAGGCCTTGTGCGGCGTTCCGGTGGCCCTCGGCTCCGAGTAGACGCGAACCGATCCGGTCGTTGCCCCGACCCCTCCCCGGGCTTACCGTCGTGCCGTGGAGGCCTTTCTGTACGTGCGCGCGAGACCGGGGACCGTCGAACGGGTTGCCACCGAGGTGGCCGGCACGGCGGGGGTCCGCCGGGCGACGATCGTGGTGGGCGACTGGGACGTGCTCGCGCTCGTCGAGGGTTCGACCATGAGCGCGATCGCGTCGGCGGTGCTCTCGCAGGTGCACGGGATCGACGGCGTGCAGCGCACGCTCACGGCACCGCTCGTTCCGCCCGATCGCGTCGGGATGGGCTTCGGGGCGCCGCCGCAGCCCTCGCTCGCACCGGGCGAGGCCTGCTACGTGCACGTGCGCGCCGAGGCGGGCGCGGTGGAGGGCCTGCTCGAGCGCCTCGCGGAGATCGAGGAGGTGTCCGGCGTGGCCGTGACCGGCGGCCGGTTCGACCTGGTCGCGGAGATCCGTCAGCCGTGGGAGCTCGCGAGCGGCACGGTGATCTCGGTTCTTCGCGCGTTGCCCGGCGTGAGCGCGACCACCACCATGGTGGGCGTCGCCTACGAGGAGCCGGAGGAGGACCGGGACCAGTTCAGCTCGTGGACCTGAGCGTCGCCGGGGACACGGGAAGGGTTCGCACGCCGGCGGGAAGCGAGAACCGCACGCTCTCCTCCGCGAGCGTGAGCGTCTCGACGTCGCGGTAGCCCTGCTCCGCGAGCCACGCGAGCATGCGGTCCACGAGCCACTCGGGCGCCGACGCGCCGCTCGTGAGCCCCACGGTCGATGCGCCGGCAAGCCAGATGGGATCGACCTCGGTCTCGTCGTCCACCAGGTGAGCCTGCGTGCCGAGCTGTCGCGCGACCTCGGCGAGCCGGTTCGAGTTCGACGAGTTGTCCGAGCCGATCACGAGCACCACGTCGGACCTCCGGGCGATCTCCTTCACCGCGTCCTGACGGTTCTGCGTCGCATAGCAGATGTCCTCGCGGGGAGGTCCCTCGATCGACGGGAACCGTTCGCGAAGGACGTCGATGATCTCGTTCGTCTCGTCGACGGAGAGCGTGGTCTGCGTGAGGTAGGAGACGTTCGACGGATCGGGCAGCTCGAGCGTTCTCGCCTCCTCGGGGGTCTGCACGAGCACGGTTCGCGAGGGAGCCTGCCCGGTGGTCCCCACGACCTCCTCGTGGCCGGCGTGGCCCACGAGCACGATCGTCCGATCCTCCGAAGCGAACCGGCGCGCCTCGAGGTGCACCTTCGTCACGAGCGGACACGTGGCGTCGATCACCTGCAGGCCGCGCGTCGCGGCGTTCGCGTAGACCTCGGGGGCGACGCCGTGCGCCGAGAGCACCACGACGGCGCCCTCGGGCACCTCGGTCTCCTCCTCGACGAACACGGCGCCCTTCGACTCGAGGTCGCGCACGACGTGGAGGTTGTGCACGATCTGCTTCCGCACGTAGACGGGAGCGCCGTGCTTCGCAAGCGCGCGCTCGACGGCCTCCACCGCGCGCTCGACGCCCGCGCAGTAGCCGCGCGGCGCCGCGAGCAGGACCTTCGAAGGTGTCACGCAGCCATGGTAGACCGCCTGGGACCGTCCTCGGCGGGCCTCCACATGGTCTCCACGCCAACGTGACCGGGGGTCAGGGTCGGTTTGTCGGATGTCGGAGGGCCCCGCTAGGGTGGTCGGGCCGAACCGGACGATGCGTCCGATCCTCTCCGCATGCGGCGTGCGGGAACCCCGACCTTCCAGCGCGGATCTCGTACGTCCACGCGCGGAGAGGGGCGAGGAGCCCCGGTCGGCGAGGTCACCAAGCACGGTTCGACGACATGAGGAGGTGATGTGAACACCCACGACCTACCGCGGGTCGATCGGGAACCCCCCGGCGCCCGATCGCGCGGCGGAGCCGCCAGCTCCCGTCACCGCGGGGGTGAGATCAACCATGACGACACGCACATCCTGGCGCCGCCGCTTCCCGGCCGCGCTTTCCATCACCGTGGCGCTCCTGTTGGCGCCGGCGTTGCTCCCTCAAACGCCTGCGCTCGCGGTGACCACCACGGCGAACACCGTTCCCGACCGGGTCTGCGACTACCACTGGAAGAAGGGGACCTGGCAGCTGAAACAACTCATCCGATGCTCCGCCCGCCGCTGGCAAGTGGCGGGCGGGCCCGACAAGGCCGTCGCGGTCGCACGATGCGAATCGAACCTGAACGCGAAGGCCTACAACCCCGGCGGCTACGCGGGGGTGTTCCAACAGGCCGTGAACTACTGGCCCGGTCGCTCGAAGACCTTCGGGTTCAAGCACCGGTCGGTGTTCAACGGTCGGGCCAACATCATCGTCTCGATCCGGATGGCCCACCGGTACGGCTGGAGCGCGTGGGGCTGCGCCTGACGCGTTCGCGGATCGGACCGCCCGGGCGGGGCAGCTCCTTCACCAAGCCCCGGACCTCGCTCAGCGAGGTCGCCACCGCGGTGGCCCCGGGAAGGTCCCGGTCCGCGACGATCCGAACGGCGGGGAACCGCTCCGCCACCAGCGCCACCAGGCGGTCGAAGGCACCGAAGACCACCACCACGTGAGGCCGTTCCGCGTCGATCGCGCCGATCGCGTCGGCTTCGGTGAGAGCTCCCGGCGCGAGCTCCCACTCGGCGGAGACGGCGGCCCGGCGAAGCTCCGCGAGCGACGCCTCGTCGGGCGCGACGCACAGCACTCGGAGCGCCCGGCACACGTCAGAGCCAGTCGTTCGACTTGAAGACCTTGTAGAGGATCCCGGCGGACAGCGCCATCATCCCGAGCGCGAGCGGATAGCCGACCTGCCACGAGAGCTCCGGCATGTGCCGGAAGTTCATGCCGTAGATGCCCGCGATGAGCGTGGGCACCAGGATGATGCCGGCCCACGACGTGAGCTTCTTCATGATCTCGTTCAGGTGGTTCGCCTGCTGCGCGATGCGCACCTCGATGAGCGAGGTCAGCAAGTCGCGGACGTTGTCGCCGAACTCGAGCGCGCGCGTGACGTGGTCGGACACGTCGCGGTAATAGGGCTGCAGCGCCGGCGTGACGAACGACGTCTCCTCGAGGAGGTGGTCGAGCACTCGACGAACGGGCATCACGTGCCGCCGGTACTCCACGATGCCCCGCTTCACGCGGAAGAATCGCTCCTGCAGCTCCCGCTTGTCGGCCGCCGTGTCCTCCTCCGAGAAGACCTCGTCCTCGAGGCGGTCGGCCATATCCTCGTACTGGTCCACGATCTCCAGGTAGTCGTCGACGATCTCGTCGAGGAGCACGTAGAGAAGGAAGCCGGCCCCCTCCGTCGTGAGCTCCGCCTGCCGCTCCCACCGCTTCAGCACCGTGTCGAGCTCGAAGACGGGCGAATAGCGGATCGTCACCAGCGAGCTACGTCCGATCAACAGGTGCACCTCGCGCGCCTCGAGCTCTCCGTCCTCCGCGAGGGCGAGCGGCCGCGTCACGACGAAGAGATACCCCTGGAACGCCTCCACCTTGGGGCGCTGCCCGCGGTGGCGAATGTCCTCGATCGAGGTGTCGTGGAGCCCGAACTCCTCCTTGAGCACCGCGAGGTCATCCTCCGTCGGGTCGACGACGTCGAGCCACACCCGCGCTGCGTCGCCGTCGAGATGGGCGCTGACTTCGGCCGAATCGAACGTCGTCGTCTCGAGCGAGCCGTTGCGGAAGAGGTGGCAGTCGATCATCGGCGGGAGCGTAGCGCATGGCCAGGCGCCGCTAGACTCGCGCGCCGTGACGCGCCTCCCCGACGAGCTCATCGCCTTCTGGCGAGCGCTGGACGAACAGCTGGATCGAGTGTCGCCGACGCCGTGGGGCGCGGTGGTGTCCGACGCGCGCTTCCCCTCGATCTGGGACGCGAACTACGCGCGCGTCGACGGTCGGGTCGAGAACCTCCGTCTTCGCGACGTCGAGGAGGCACTGGTTCCCGAGCTCGAGCGAGTCGGAGGGTCGACCTTCCACGTGGTCTCGTTCCTCCCCGAGGAGACCGGCGAGCTCTTCGCCGAGCTCTCCGGGCTCGGCCACGTGCTGTCGTGGGACGTCGCGATGCGGTTCGAGGGCGCCCCGGGTCGGGACCCCTCCGTGATCCGGGTGGAGCCGATCCGGCCGGGTCCGGAGCTCCGCGCCGCGGTGGCGGCCACGTTCCCCTTGTTCGAGATCGCGGACCCCGAGGTGATCCGGCAGCTGTCGGCCATCGAAGATCTGCTGGTCGAACGGGGAGCGAAGCGCTGGTTCGGCGTGCGCGACGAGGGCGCGTGGGCATCCGTGGCCGCGCTCGTCGAGCTCGCGGGCGTCGCGTACGTGGACAACGTCGCGACGCTGCCTCGTGCGCGGGGAAGGGGATACGCGAGCGCGGTGACGGCCCACCTCCGCGACGAAGCGCTCACGGCCGGAGCCCGCGCGGTGTACCTCCTCGCAGAGCCGGCGGGGCCGATCGCCCTGTACGCCCGGCTGGGCTTCCGCGAGATCGGCCGGATCGGGAGCACGCGCGGCCCCATCCCGGGTCGCTGACCGAGGAGGGCCTCAGGCCGATCGGTCCGGGGCCTTGCCGGTCGCCGCCGACTCGAACACCTCGACGCCCACCTCGACGTCGAGCGCTTTCGAGAGCACGTCGGCCTGCTCCTGAGCCTCCGCGGCGGCCGCCTGCGGGTTCGACGAGCCGCGGACCCCGATCGAGAGGATGCCCTTGCGCGCCGTGACGTCGATGGCCTCCACGTCGAAGTCCCCGCCGCGACGCAGGGCATGCGCGATGCGAAGGAGCCCGATCAGCACGGACGCGGCGTGACGGTCGTCGTCCGCGAGCGCCGCGAACGAGGAGAAGCTCGACTTCGGCGATCCGCCGCGATGGAAGCGAACGAGCGAGCTCATGATCGCCACCTCGTCGGGAGAGAAGCCGCGAAGGCCGGCGTGGTCGATGAGGTACGCGCCGTGCTTGTGATGGTGGTCCGGCGAGACGCGCACGCCGATGTCGTGCAGGATCGCGGCGTGCGCGAGCAGCTCTCGCTCGCGATCGCCCAGCCGGTGGAGCCTGCGCGTCTCATCGAACAGCAGCAACGCGATCGCGCGCACGCCGCGCGCGTGGGCCTCGTCGAGGCCCCACAGACGCACGAGCCGGCCGATCGAGGCCGACCTGAGCTCCTCGGGGGTCGTCGCCAGCTCGAGGTTCAACTCGTCGATCACGACGCCCTCGCGGAGTCCCCATTCGGAGTGCACGATCCGACGCACGCCGAACGTCGACGCGGCGGCGACCAGCACCACCGACCCCACGTGCAACAGGTCGGCGCGGCGGGCGTCCATCCCGGTCATGGCGAGGCGCTCCTCGAACGAGGCATCGCAGAGGACGCGCGACAGCGCGCGGAGGTCCGCGAGCTCGATCGTCGCCTGGTTGAGCGATGCGGGCACCGGGCTCCACCGCTTGGCGGCGAGAAGTCGCGCGAGTGCGCCCGTCGTTCCGCCCGCCGCCACGCATCGCACCGGACCCAACCGGGCAACGGTTTCGGCGAGCGGCTGCAGCAGCTCCACGACCAGCGCCTTCACCTCTCGGCGCTCCCCCCTCGACATCGGGTCGTGGCGCGCGATCGCGGTCGTGAGACGGGCGGCGCCGAGCGGAAAGCTCTCCGCCCATCGCATGCCCGACGAGTCGCCCACGACGACCTCGAGGCTCCCGCCGCCGAGATCGAGCGCGAGCGTGCTCCCGGGGCCGAGCCCCACGCTCGCGCGGATCCCCTCGAACACCAGCCGGCCCTCCTCGATGCCGTCGATGAAGCGGATCGGGACCCCCGCCGCTTCTTGCAGCTGCGTCGCGAGCTCGGGACGGTTCGCCGCGTCGCGGAGCGCGCTCGTCGCGATCGGCAGGATCGTGCGCGCGCCGGCCCGTTCGGCGATGTCGCGAAAGCGCCGGACGACGCGGCCGGCGCGCGCGGCCTCGGCTTCGGGGATGTGGCCCTCGGCGGCGAGCGTCGACCCGAGGTTCAGAATCACGCGATCGCGCAGCACGTGCGTGAGCGAGCCGTCGATCGAGGCCTCGGTCACGAGCAGCTGGAACGAGGTGCTCCCGAGGTCGAGCACGGCAAATCGCATCCGTGTGATTCTAGGCCGCTCCTGCGTCGCCCACATCATCGTCGCGATGAACGGAGCGTGAACGCGATCCGGCTCACGAGGGCGTTTCGAGCGACCTGCCGCGGAGGCCGCCGTCCGGCTCGTGCTCGATGATCCACGTGGAGCCCTTGCGCCAGTCGGGCTCGCCTTCGACGCGCATGCCCTCGTCGACGAGGTGCTCGACGAGGGTGGGGATCACGTCCCCGTGGCTGCACAGCACGGCCGAGATGCCATCGACCTCGGCGACCACGGCAAGAACCTCCTGCAGCGAGGCGCCCTCGGCGAGCGCGTCGACTTCCTCGATCGGTAACATGCGATCCGCCGCGAGCGTCGCCACGGTCTGGAGGCACCGCAGGAAGGGGCTCGAGAGGATCCGATCCACCTTGCGACCGTCGAAGACCCGCACGAGCGCCTCGGCCTGGCGGCGCCCATTCTTCGACAACGGTCGAAGCCGGTCGTCGCGGCTCCAGCGCTCCCGGTTGCCGGCCTTCGCGTGACGGACCAGGTAGAGCTCGCTCACGCCGGCCGCTCCGTCACGTGCCGCACGAGATCGCGGTCGTGGGCGTAGGTGAGCAGCTCGCCCGCCTCGTCGAGCGACACCCACCGGATCTCGTCGACCTCGCGCGTGGCGTGAAACGGCGCGTCGTCGACGAGTCGCATGGTCCAGTAGCGCACGACCTTCGGCCGGCCGGTCCCGTCGATGTACTCCACCGGGGGGAGCTCCTCCCCGAGCTCGCATCCCAGACCGGTCTCCTCCTCGACCTCGCGCAGCGCCGCATCCCGGTGGGATTCTCCCCGCAGGAGCTTGCCCTTCGGAAGACTCCAGTCGTCGTAGCGCGGTCGGTGCACGACGACCAGCCGGACGCCCGACGGGCCCCGCCGAAGCACGACGCCGCCGGCGGCGCGAACGGGCGAAGCGGTCACGTCCAGAATCGCGCCCCCGGCCGGGCGAGCGACCGCCAGGCGGCCGGCCAGGAACGGCGGGCGTCGGCCCTCGCGCGAGCCTCGGCCGCGGCGAGCTCGCCCGCCACGAAGGCGACCGAAGGCGTGCCCCGGGATACCTTGCGGCGAAGCCACTCCTGAGAAGCCACAGCATCCTGGTGCTCCCCGAACACCTCTTGCAAGGCCGCGGCGCGGCGAAGGAACCTGTCGGCTCCGTCTTCGTACGCCGGCGCGAATGCCTCGGCGGCGTAGCGCGCGCGCTTGGTCGCGATCCTCGCCGCGTGCAGCTTCGAGTCCGGCGAGTCGGGCGTCAGCCGCTCGCAGGCGCGGCGCAGCCGTTGCCATTGCCGCTCCATCAGCGGGCCGAACGCGTCGACCGCGCGCTCGTCGCGATCGGGCACCCCGCGCACGATGCGCTCGCACGCGCGGAGTAGCCGGTCGCGCCGGGGTGAGCGCCACGACTCGAGCAGGCTCGCCTGCGCCTCGGCGCGCGACTCGGCGAGACCCGCGATCAGCCGCTTCGCCGCGTGCGCGTCCCGAGACTCGAGCCGCTGCGCCTTCGCGCGGAGACGGACCAGCAGCACGTCCAGGTCGCGCACGTCGCCCAGCGCGCCGCCGAGCCAGGAGAGCTCCGCCCGAAGCCGTTCGACCGCCTCGGCGTCGAGCAGCGGCCGGAGCGTGCCGAGGTTCGCGCGGAGCCGCCGCGTCGCCACCCTCGCCTGGTGGACGGCCTCGGGATCCTCGCCCGCGCGCACGTCGTCGTCCTGCTCGATCAGCCGAAGGGTGGGCGCGGCGAGGGCTCGCCGCAACGCCGCCGACAGCGCGGGGTCGGTGCCGAGGGACGCGTTCGCGAGCTCGGCGAGGATCTCGGACGACGGAAGGTCACGCCGTGGCAGGGGCGCTCGACGGGCGCCCTCCGGTCCGCTCGTCAACGCTCGCCCCGGCTGCGCTCGGTCGCCATCGCCATGAGGCGCTCCTGCACGTTCACGCCGCGGTCCGTGGGCACCTTCCGCCACACGCCGTCCGGCCCGAGCTCCCAGGCCAGCACGTCGTCGGTGCGCTCGAGCTCCAGGATCTCGTCGATGCGCGCTCGCAGGGCCGAGTCGCCGACCGGCGTGAGGGCCTCCACCCGGTGATCGAGGTTGCGGGGCATCAGGTCGGCGGACCCGATGTAATAGTCGACGCCGCGCTCGGCCGAGCCGAACCGGAAGATGCGCGAGTGCTCCAGGAACCGCCCGACGATCGACCGCACACGGATGTTCTCCGAGAGGTCGCGTACGCCCGGACGAAGGCAGCAGATCCCACGCACGATGAGGTCGATCTGCGCGCCGGCCTGCGAGGCGAGATAGAGCTCGTCGATCATGTCCGCGTCGACGAGGCTGTTCATCTTCAGGACGATCGAGCCGTCGTCGTGCATCGCCTCGCGTCGGATCAGCTCCACGAGCCTCGCGCGAAGTGTGAGCGGCGCGATGAGCAGCTGCCGGTACTCGCGCTGGCGGCTGTAGCCGGTGAGCAGGTTGAAGAGGTCCGTCACGTCGGCGCCGATCTGCGGGTCCGCGGTGAGGAGGCCGATGTCCTCGTACAGGCGCGCGGTGCTCGGGTTGTAGTTGCCGGTCCCGATGTGCGCGTAGCGGCGGATGCCCGACTCCTCCCGCCGCACCACCAGACACACCTTCGCATGCGTCTTCAGGCCGACGACCCCGTAGACGACGTGCACGCCGGCCTGCTCGAGCGCGCGCGCGAACGTGATGTTCGCCTGCTCGTCGAAACGCGCCTTGAGCTCGACGAGCGCGACGACCTGCTTGCCGGCCTCCGCCGCCGCGATCAGCGCGCGCACGATCGGGCTGCCGGTCGACGTCCGGTACAGCGTCTGCTTGATCGCGAGGACGTCCGGGTCGCTCGACGCCTGTTCGACGAAGGCCTCGGCCGACGCGGGGAACGAATCGTAGGGGTGCTGCACGAGCACGTCGCCCGAGCGAAGCACCGAGAAGAGGTCGGGCCGGTGCTCTCCCGCGACGAGCTTCGGCTCGGCGACGGGCATCCAGGGCTCGTCCTTCAGCTCGGGGCGGTCGAGCTCGACGAACGACGCGATCGCCGACAGTCCCAGGAGACCGTCGACGGTGTAGACCTCCGTCTGGTCGAGATCGAGCTCACGCATCAGCAGGTTCCGGACCTCGGGCGTCGTGGAGGTGTGCACCTCGAGCCGCACGGGACTGGCGCCGCGGCGCCGCCTGAGGAGCTCCGTCTCGATCGCGGCGAGAAGGTCCTCGGCCTCGTCCTCCTCGACGTCGAGGTCGGCGTCCCGCGTCACGCGGAACACGTGGTGGTTGAGGATCTCCATGCCCGGGAAGAGCGCCTCGAGGTGCGCCGCGATCACCTGCTCCAGCGGCACGAAGCGGGAGCCGTCGGGCAGCGCGAGGAAACGCGGCAGCAGCGGCGGCACCTTCACGCGCGCGAACCGGCGAACTCCCGTCTGCGGGTCGCGCACGATCGCGGCGAGGTTGAGCGAGAGGCTCGACACGTAGGGGAACGGATGCGCGGGGTCGACGGAGAGCGGGGTGAGCACCGGGAAGATGCGGTCGCGAAACTCCCGAGCCAGGACGTCTCGATCGGCGCTTCCGAGCTCGTCCCAGTCGACGAGGTGGATGCCCACACGCGCGAGCTCCGGACGCAGGACCCTCGAGAACAGGGACTCGACCCGCGGGAGCACCGCCCGCACGCGCTCCTCGATCGCGTCGACCTGCTGGACGGGTGTCATGCCCTCGGGCGTCGCCGACGTGACGCCGGCGCTCGCCTGCTCCATCAGGCCGCTCACGCGCACCTGGAAGAACTCGTCGAGGTTCGCGCAGTAGATCGCCAGGAATTTCACGCGCTCGAGCAGCGGTTGGGTCTCGTCCTCCGCGAGGGCGAGCACGCGCTCGCTGAAGTCCAGCCAGGAGAGCTCGCGGTTGAGATACCGCGAGTCCGTAGTCGGGGCGACCGTGGCAAGGGAAGTCGTGACCATTGAACGAGGCGCGGACGGTGCCGCCGCTCGATGGTAGACAGCCGCTCGCTGCCCGACAAGGGCCCGGCGATGAACGCCTCGCGCGCTCGCGCTCAGGCGTGCTTGAGCGTCACGGCTTCGATGACGTTCGCGACGTTTTCGAGCCCGTCCAGCGCCTCCTCGAGCGTTTCGATGATCTCCTTCCACTTCAGGACGTCCATGGCCCGATGATCGCCGCTGAACAGGTCGGCAACCGCGTGTCGGAAGAGCTGGTCTCCTTCGTTCTCCAGCCGGTTGATCTCCACCCAGTAGGGCTCGAGGTCCTCCTGGCGGAGCCGCGCGAGCTTCCTGAGAGCCTGCTCGGTCTGTGAGGCCGCCTCCACGAGCACGTCGACCTGGGCCTTCATCTGCGGCAGCGGCGCCTCGATCGAGTGAAGAACCAGGAGGTCGGCCGCCGCCTCGATCGCGTCCATCACGTCGTCGAGAGCCGTCGCCAGGACGTAGATGTCCTCTCGGTCCATGGGGGTGATGAAGGACGTATTGAGACGCCGGATGATCTCGTGGGTCACCTCGTCGCCCTCGTGCTCACGCTCCTGGAGCCTCCGGGCCTTCATCTCCACGTCGCGGAAGTCATCGACGAGATCCTTGAGCTCGAGGGCGCCCTGGCGAAGGTTGGACGCCGAGGCCACGAACAGGTCGAAGAACGCATCGGCGCGGTGCGAGATCTTCAGCTTCATGCCTGATCTCCTTCGTGAGGCTCCGCCCGCCGGGCGGCAACCTGCTCGATCGTGAGGAGGACGAACCAGAAGCCCGCGAGGGCGGCCATCGCGAGGTTGACCCAGCGAAACTCGGGGGGCGTCGGCGGCAGGAGCGCGAGGAACGCCAGGGAGACACCGAGGAAGAAGACCTGCCGGCGCCCCAGCCTCATGCGGCCCCCCTGAACGGCAGGTACGCGAAGTAGGCGATCAAGAAGGCGCCCGGGATCGTGAGGACCCACGCGGCCACCACTCGCCCGGCCACCCCCCAGCGAACCGCGGACAGCCGCTGGGTGGTGCCGACGCCCACGATCGCTCCCGTGATCGTGTGGGTCGTGGAGACGGGTATCCCCGAATACGTCGTGAAGAAGAGCGTCGCGGCCGCGGCCGTCTCCGCAGCCATACCGCTCGCGGGCTGGAGCTTGGTGATCCTCGACCCCATCGTGTGCACGATGCGCCAGCCGCCGAACAGCGTGCCGAGGCCGATCGCGGTATGCGCGGACAACACGATCCAGAGCGGGATCGGGATCGACCCGTCGGGGGCCTTGTCCAGATGACCGTTCACGAACAGCAGCACCGCGATCACGCCCATCGTCTTCTGCGCATCGTTCCCACCGTGGCCGAGGCTGAACGCGGCGGCGGAGAAGAGCTGGCCTCTGCGGAACGCGCGATTCAGCCGATCGACGCGGTGATATCCGTGAAACGCCCAGTACAGGCCGGTCATGATGGTGAACCCCAGGAGCAGGCCGATCAGCGGCGACATGATGATGAACACCGCGATCTTCTGGAAGCCCTCCGCGAGCAGCGCGACCCATCCCGACTTCGCGACGGCCGCGCCGGCCAGTCCGCCGACGAGCGCGTGCGACGAGCTCGTGGGAAGCCCGAAGAGCCACGTGATGACGTCCCATGCGATCGCGCCGAGCAGGCCGGAGAAGATCACGGCGTTCGTGAGCAGGTCGGAGTCCACGACGTCGCCGGCGATCGTCTTCGCGACGTGGGTTCCGAAGATCAGGAACGCCACGAAGTTGAAGAACGCGGCCCAGGCGACCGCCTGCCGCGGCGTCAGGACGCGCGTGGACACGACCGTTGCGATCGAGTTCGCGGCATCGTGAAAACCGTTGAAGAAGTCGAATGCCAGCGCAACGGCCACGATGAAGATCACGGCGATGCTCATGCGCGCTTGACGGCCACCGATTCGATCGTGTTCGCGATGTCCTCGCACCGATCGATCGCGGCCTCCGTGTACGCGAGTAGGTCCTTCCAGCGCAACACGTCGATCGCCCGGTAGTCGCCGGAGTACAGGGACGCCACGGCCCGTCGATACACCCAGTCTCCTTCGCGCTCTTGACGTTTGATCTCGGCCGCCGCCCGTTCGATCCGATGGAAGGTGCGGAGGTTCCGGATGGCGCGACCGACGGCTTGCGTCGCCCGAGCGAGCACCTCGACCAGTGGCCGGAAGGATGCAATGGGCTCCCTGATGCCGAGGAGCGCGATGAGGTCGGCGACGGCCTCGATCCCATCCAGGACGTCGTCGAGCGACGAGGCGAGGCGAACCACCTCGTGCCGGTCGATCGGGACGACGAACGTCGTGTGGAGCAAGGCGAGGGTCCGATGGGTGATCTCGTCGCCCTCGTGCTCGAGATCGGTGATGCGCCGAGCGTAGGTCCCGGCGTTGGGAAGATCGTCCAGCAGCCGGAGCAGTTCGGCCGCGGCCCGATCGACGCCGTCCGCGGCCTGTTCGAAGAGGTCGAAGAACGCGAGCTCGCGCGGGATGACCTGGAACGGCACGTTCGATTCCGCCTCCCTCGCGGCGAGCCTCCGGCCCGACGCCGCGCGAACGCTACCGGGAGGTCGTCGGCTTGTCCACTTCGCGTCAGTCGACGAACTTGTAGCCGAGCCCGCGGACGGTGACGAGGTGCACCGGGCGGTGCGGCTCGGCCTCGATCTTGCGGCGCAGGCGCTTCACGTGGACGTCGAGGGTCTTCGTGTCCCCGAAGTAGTCCGATCCCCAGACCTCTTCGATCAGGAACTCTCGCGTGAGCAGGCGGCCCTTCCGGCGGAGGAACGACTCCAGCAGCTCGAACTCCTTCGGCGGGAAGGCGACCTCGCCGCCGCCCACCCTGACCTCGTGCCTCAGGACGTCCATCCGCACGGGCCCTCCCTCGAGGACGTCGTCGGCCTGCTCGTCGGACTGGACCTGAGACCGTCGCAGGTTCGCCCGGACGCGCGAGACGAGCTCGCGCACCGAGAAGGGTTTCGTGACGTAGTCGTCGGCGCCCAGCTCGAGCCCCGTGACCTTGTCGGCCTCCGAGTCCTTCGCGGTGACCATGATGATCGGCACCATCGACTCCGAGCGGATCAGCCGGCAGACGTCGAGCCCGGAGACGTTGGGCAGCATGAGATCGAGGATCACGAGCGAGGGAGCGTCGGCCCGGAAACGTTCGATCGCCTCGCGGCCGTCGCTCGCGACGTCGACCGCATACCCCTCGCGCTCGAGGTTGTAGCGCACCGACTCGGCGAGCGACTCCTCGTCCTCGACGACCAGGATCCGTCCGCCGGCGTCGGCCACGACCTACGCGTCCACCGGGTGCGAGGCGTCGGTGAACTCCCTGAACTCCCCGGTGATCAGGAAGGCCGCCTGCTCGGCGATGTCGACGGCGTTGTCGCCGACCCGCTCCAGTGCCCGCGCGGCGAGGTTCATGTGCAAGCCCCAGTCGAGGCTTCGCTGATCGTCGGCGAGCTTCAGCGCCTCGAGGTGCGTGGCGCGGTTCAGGCGGTCGACCGGGTCGTCCATCGGTGGCAGCCGCAGGCACAGCTGCAGGTCCCGTCGGCCCAACGCCTCCATCGCGGTTCGGATCATCGACACGACGAGCGATCCCATCTCGCCGATCTGCTCGCGCAACGCGTCGCTCCCCGGCTCTTCCTTCGTCGCCAGGAAGAGCTTCGCGACGTTCACCGCCTGGTCCCCGACGCGCTCGAGGTGCAGGCAGCTGTGGATCAGCACCGAGACCAGCCGAAGGTCCGCGGCGACGGGGGACTGCAGGGCGAGGAGCTGCAGGCTCTCGCTGTCGATGCGCAGGTAGAGGTCGTCGATCTGGTCGTCGGCCTCGATCACCTGTTTGGCCTTCGACTCGTCGCGTTCGACGAGCGCCTCCACCGAGCGCTGCACCGCGACCGCGGCGAGCTCCCCCATCGAGAGCAGCTCGAGCTCGAGCCGCTCGAGGGATTCGTGGAAGCTCTCGCGGGTCATCCGAACCTCCCGGTCACGTAGTCCTCGGTTCGTTGATCGGTCGGGTTCGTGAAGATGGTCTCGGTGCGATCGACCTCGACGATCGTGCCGGTGCGCATCCCGTCCTCGGAGACGTTCACGGTGAGGAACGCCGTGCGGTCGCTCACGCGAGCGGCCTGCTGCATGTTGTGCGTGACGATCACGATCGTATAGTCGGACACGAGCTCCTGCATGAGGTCCTCGATGCGCGACGTCGCGATCGGGTCGAGGGACGCGCACGGCTCGTCCATGAGAATGACGTCCGGCCGGGTCGCGATCGCGCGCGCGATGCACAGGCGCTGCTGCTGCCCGCCGGAGAGCGCCATCGCGGACTCCTTCAGCTTGTCCTTCACCTCGTCCCAGAGCGCCGCGCGCTGGAGCGACTCCTCGACGAGGTGGTCCATGTCGCCCTTGAAGCCCGCGATCTTCGGGCCGAACGCGATGTTGTCGTAGATGCTCTTCGGGAACGGGTTCGGCTTCTGGAAGACCATGCCGATGCGCCGCCGGACCTCGACCGGGTCGACATCCTCGGTGTACAGATCGACGCCGTGGTAGAGCAGCGTGCCTTCGACGCGGGCGCCCTCGATGAGGTCGTTCATGCGGTTGAGGCAGCGCAGGAACGTCGTCTTCCCGCACCCCGACGGGCCGATCAGCGCGGTGATCTCGTTCTCGAGGATCGGGAGCGTGACGTCGCGCACGGCGCGGAAGCTCCCGTAGTACACGGAGAGCGCCCGGGCGTCGAACACGACCTCGCGGTCGCGTTCCTCCTCCGGCGTCTCGCGGGACGCGCGCACCGTGAGCCGGGGCCCCTCGTCCTCGCGGATCACCCGTGGTGCCTCCGTCTCGGTCGCGTTCGTCACCTCGCTCGTCTCCATCTCGTCACCACGTTCGTTCATATCGGTTCCTCAACAGGATCGCGCCCAGGTTCACGACGAGGATCAGCCCCATCAGCACCAGGATCGCGGCCGCGGCGATGTCCTGGAACTCCGGCTGCGGCTTCTTCGTGTACGCGAAGATCAGCGTCGGCATCGACGTGAACCGCTGCTGGAGCGAAGCGAAGATCCCGCCGCCGGAGGAGAGGAACCCCGTGACGGCGCCCACCATGATGAGCGGCGCCGTCTCGCCGAGCGCCCGCGCCATCGACAGCACCGACCCGGTGAGGATCCCGGGAGCGGCGTTCGGCAGGACGTGACTCCGCACGACCTCCCAGCGCGTGGCTCCGACGCCGAAACCGCCCTCGCGGATGCTCCGCGGCACCGAGCGGAGCGCCTCCTGGGTCGTGATGATGATGATCGGCAGCACCATGAGGGAGATCGTGAGGGCGCCCGCGAGGAGGCTCTGGCCCTCGACCGAACCGGGGCCCGTGACCGGCTTCAGGAGCTCCACGAACAGCGCGAGCCCGAGGATGCCGTACACGATCGCCGGCACGCCCGCGAGGTTGCGGATGTTCGCGTTGATGAACCGCGTCACGCGCGAGTCCCTCGCGTACTCCTCCATGTAGATCGCCGCCCCGATCCCGAGCGGCACCGCGAGCACGAGCACGAACACCATCAGGTACAGGGACCCCACGATTCCCTGCTTCAGCCCCGCGCGCTCGGGGAGCGACGAGTAGCCGTTCTGGAACAGCCGCCCGCCCTGGTCGGAGATCACGGGGATCGCGGTGCGCGCGACGTTGAACAGCAGCACGACGAGCACCGTGAGCGCGATCACGAGGGTGAGGAACAGCGCGAGGCTGAAGGTGACCTCCCCTGCGGATCGCGTCCTGCCGGAGATCGCGCGGCGGACCTCGGCGCTCGTCGCCTGCCGGATCGAGGCCGTCGACGACATCAGTACTGCCTCCGCACGCGTCGCACGAAGCGCTCCGACGCGAGGTTGAGCACCAGCGTGATGCAGAACAGCAGGAGTCCGACGAAGAACAAGCTGGGGTAGGCGGGGCCCGGGCCGCGGACCTGATCCGAGCCGGTCGCAAGCGAGGTGATCGCGGCGGTCATCGTCTGCCCGCCCTTCAGTGGGTTGAGGTTGAACAGCGACCCGCCGGTGCCGCCCGCGACGATCGCGACGATCATCGTCTCGCCGATCGCGCGCGAGACGCCGAGGATGAGCGAGGCGGTGATCCCGGACACTGCCGCAGGGAAGACCACGCGGATGCTCGTGGCTCGGCGCCGGGCTCCCAGCCCGTACGCGGCCTCGCGGAGGGAGCTCGGGACGGCGTGCATCGCGTCCTCGGCGACCGAGGCAACGAGCGGCGTGACGAGCAACCCGACCGCGATCCCCGCGGCCATCATGTTGAACAGCGGAACGTCCGAGCCGAACAGCCGCTGCACGATCTGCGGGCTGATGACCCGGAGCGCGAAGAACCCCATCACGACGCTGGGGACGCTCGCGAGGGTCTCGAGGATCGGCTTCAGGAACCGCCGCGCGCGCGGGGTCGCGTACTCGGAGAGGTAGAGGGCCGAACCCAGCCCGAGTGGGGCCGCGATCGTGATCGCGATCGCGGCGACCATGAGGGTGCCCACGAAGATCGTCTTCACGTCGAAGAGGTCTCGCCTGGGGAACCATCCCTCCGACCACAGCGTGGAGAGGTCCACCTTCGCGAGGAAGTTGATCGCGCCGCCGGCGAGGCTCAGCACGATCGCGACGCTGATGACCACGGAGAGCGCCGCGGCCGAGAAGAAGATCGCCTTCATCCGGCGCTCGCGGCGATGCCGCGCGGGAGCGCCGCGCAGCGCCTCTGCCGTGACGGCCCCGCCGTCGATCACCGCCTGCGCCATGCGCTGCCCCTCCTCGCGAGCCTCGCCAATCTACCCCGGGACGATGGAGCCGGGCCTTCCGAAGGAAGCCCGGCTCCATCTCGCGGGCACACCCGCCTCTATGAGGCGGATTCGGACTCCCACGTAGACCGTGAGGCCTGCAGGTCGGCGTCGGGGAGCGCGATGTACTGCACGGCCGTCACGGACGCGATGCCCTGGTCGCTCAGGTAGTAGTCGACGAATGCCTTGAGCGCGGGGCTCGACGCGAGCTTTTCCTTGCTCACGTAGATGTAGAGCACGCGCCCGAGCGGATACGTGCCGTCGTTCACGGTGTCGACGCCGGGCGCGACGCACCCGCTGCCGCCGTCGATCTGGAACTC
>DATBIS010000027.1:0-45242 GCA_036556805.1 Actinomycetota bacterium
CGAGCGTGCGGTCCGACATCGAGGACCAGCAGGGGCAGAACGCCGACCTGCAGACGCAGATCGCGGCGTTGCAGAAGTACGCGGACCTCCAGGCGGAAGCCGACGCGAAACAGCAGCTTCTCGCGGCCGTGTTCGCCGACGAGCTCTCCTTCTCCGGCGCGATGGTGGACGTGTCCAGGGTCATCCCCTCCGATGCCTTCCTCACCTCGCTCACGATCACGGTGAACCCGGCCGCGACCACCGCGACCACCGGCACGCCGGGCGCGATCGTCGGCACGATCGCGTTCGCCGGCGAGGGCGCGAACGCCGAGTCGGTCGCGGCGCTCCTCACGAGGCTCGAGAACGTCCGCGGCTGGGTGAACCCCTTCGTGACGTCGGTGGCGAGGCCCGGTCTCGGCGACATCGTCCAGTTCACCGGCACCGTCGATCTCACGGTGGACGCCCTCACGCCGCGCGGGCGCGAGGGCGCGGCCGCAGCGGGGCTCGCATGAGCGGACGACGCGCCCCCCTGTTCGCCGCGATCGCCGCCGGCGCGGTCGTCCTGCTCGCGGTGTTCTTCCTCGTGCTCCCGAAGCGGAGCCAGGTGAGCGAGGCGAAGGCGGAGCTCGAGACCGTGCAACAGCAGACCGTGCAGCTCCGGGCCCAGCTCGCGTCGCTGGCGGCCGCCCGCGAGAACGCGCCCGAGGCGCGCCAGGAGATCCGGCAGGTCGACAACCAGCTCCCGCCGACCATGGATGAGCCGGGCCTCCTGCTGCTCATCAAGAACTCGGTCGAGCGCTCCGGGATCGAGTTCGCCGACATCTCCGTCGCGAACCCTACGCCCGGCGTGACCGGGACCTTCTCGACGGTCCCGGTGTCGGTGTCGATCGAGGGCACGTACTTCTCGCTCGCCTCGTTCCTCAACAAGATCGAGACGCTCCCGCGCGCAGCGAAGGTCCTCACGGGGGCCATCTCGGTCGCGACCTCGAGCAGCACCGAACTGGAGCTCTCGATGCAGATCTCGATGGAGCTCTACACGTCCGACCTCAGCGCGGGGCCGGGCTCGGAGCCCGGACCCACGACCACCACGGGAGCGTAGCTCGATGGCCCTGTCCGACCGCGATCGCCGCACCCTCACCATCGGGGGAGCGGTCGCCGGCGTCCTGCTGCTGGGCTTCCTCCTCCTGAATCTGCTCGGCGGAGGTGGCGGCGAGGAAACCGCGCTGCCGACCGGCCCGGTGCCGACCGGAACGGTGACCGCGACCGAGTCGCCCTCGGCGACCGCGACCCCGTCGGTGGTGCTCTCGTTCGGAGGGCGCAACCCGTTCTCGATCCCGCCGGCGCTCGCGAGCGCGTCGGCGAGCGCGACCTCGACCTCCACCTCGACCGGCTCGCCGAGCTCGACGGTGACCTCGACGATCACGTCGACGCCGAGCGCCCCAGGCGGGGGATCGAGCCACACCACGCAGGACGGCAAGACGGTGGTGCTCATCGACACCTTCATGCGCAACGGTGTCGAGAAGGCGCAGATCAGCGTCGACAGCAACACGTTCACGGTCGAAGAGGGGGAGACGTTCGCGGGCACCTTCGAGGTGCGATCGATCAACGGCGACTGCGCCACGATCGACCACGGCGACGAATCGTTCACGCTCTGCGCGAATCCCCAGAAGTGACCTAAGACGCCGGCGGTCCGCACTCGGGGGGAGCGGTCGCCGGTCCGCGGGGGCGGCTCCGAGCGGGCCGTCCCCGCACCTTTCCACGCGCGTGCTCGTGAACGTTCGGGGATGGACGCTTCCCTATGATGTGCGCATGCTGCGCATGCTCACGGCGGGCGAGTCCCACGGCAAGGGCCTCGCCGGTGTGCTCGAAGGCCTCCCCGCGGGCGTGCCGATCACGACGAAGGAAGTCGCCGAGGAGCTGGCGCGTCGCCGCCAGGGCCACGGTCGCGGGGGCCGGCAGAAGCTCGAGACCGACCGAATCGAGATCCTCTCGGGGGTACGGCACGGCCGGACCATCGGCTCGCCGATCGCCGTCACGATCCCGAACGTCGAGTTCGAGACCAAGTACCGCGACCTCATGGCGACCGACGGCGAGGGCGATCCGGCGGTCGCCCTCACGCGCCCGCGGCCCGGGCACGCGGACCTCGTGGGCGCGCAGAAGTACGGCTTCGACGACGTGCGCAACGTGCTCGAGCGGGCGAGCGCGCGCGAGACGGCCACACGCGTCGCGCTCGGCAGCTTCTGCAAGGCGTTCCTCGGCGAGCTCGGCGTGTCCGTCCTGTCGCACGTCGTGCAGATCGGCCGCGTGAAGGCCCGAGCTCGCGCGCAGCCGCCGGACCCAGTGGACCTCGAGGCGATCGACGCCTCGCCCGTCCGATGCGCCGACGAGGACGCGTCGGCGCGGATGGTGGCGGAGATCGATGCGATGCGGAGGAGCCGGGACACGGTGGGCGGCGTGTTCGAAGTGGTGGCGCACGGTTGCCCGCCGGGCCTCGGCTCGTACGTGCACTACGACCGCAAGCTCGACGCGCGTCTCGCACTCGTCCTGATGAGCATCCAGTCGGTGAAGGGGGTGGAGGTGGGCGACGGGTTCGCGACCGCGGCGCGACCGGGTTCGAAGGCCCATGACGAGATCGTCCTGCGGTCCGGTGAGATCGGCCGCAAGACGGGCCGAGCCGGAGGCATCGAGGGCGGTATGAGCACCGGCCAGCCGATCCGGGTCCGTGCGGCGATGAAGCCGTTCTCGACGGTGCCGAAGCCGCTCGCCACCGTCGACCTCGCGACGCGGACGCCGGCGGTCGCGATCAAGCAGCGCACCGACGTGTGCGCGGTGCCGGCGGGGGGCGTCGTGGGCGAGGCCGTCGTGGCGTTCGTGCTCGCGCAGGCGATGCTCGAGACGTTCGGCGGCGACTCGGTCGAGGAGACGAGGCGAAGCCTCGAGGCGTTCCGGGAGGGGCTGTGATCGTCTACCTCGTGGGCGTGCCGGGGGCGGGCAAGTCGGTCGTCGGCCGCGAGCTCGCGGGGAGACTCGGCGTGCCGTTCGTCGACCTCGACGAGGAGATCGAACGGGAGGCGGGGGCCTCGGTGGTCGAGATCTTCCGCTCGAAGGGCGAGCCCGCGTTTCGCGCGATGGAGGCGGCCGCGCTCGTCGAGGCGAGCACCCACGACCCCTCCGTGGTGGCGTGCGGCGGGGGGATCGTGCTGGAACCGGCGAACCGCGTGACGCTTCGAGCAACCGGCACGTGCGTGTTCCTCGACGTGCCCCTCGAGCGTTTGAGGGAGAGGGTGCGGCCGGCCGCCGACCGCCCGCTCATCCAGCACGACGGCGACCTCGAGCGGCTGCTCGCGGAACGAGAGCCGCTCTACCGCGAGTTCGCGGCGCACGTGGTCGACGGCAGCGGGGCGCCGGGCGCGGTGGCGGCGGCGATCGTGGAGGAGCTGCGTTGGTCCGCGTGACCGTGCCGGTCCCCGGGCGGGCCTACGACGTGACGATCGGCACCGGCATCCTCCCGAAGGTGGGGGAACTGCTTCCCGAGCTCCCGAAGGCCGAGCGTGCGTTCGTCATCGCCGACCACACCACGGCGACCCGGTGGCTCGAGCCGCTCTCCGCCGGGCTCGCGGAACGGCATCTCGTGCCCGTCCACCTCACCGTGCCGGCGGCCGAGGAGGGGAAGACCCTGCAGGTCTACGGCACGCTCCTGCGCCAGCTCGCGACGCAGGAGGCCCATCGCGACGACGTGGTCGTCGCGCTCGGAGGAGGTGCCGTGGGAGACCTCGCGGGCTTCGTGGCCGCGACGTACATGCGCGGCGTCCCGTTCGTGCAGGTGCCGACGACCCTCACCGCGCAGGTCGACGCGTCGATCGGCGGCAAGACCGCCGTGAACCTTCCCGAGGGAAAGAACCTGGTCGGTGCGTTCTCTCAGCCGCGCGCCGTCCTCGCCGACGTCGACACGCTCGCGACGCTCGAGGAGCGCGACTTCCGTTCGGGGCTCGCCGAGGTCGCGAAGTACGCACTCGCGCTCGACGTCGACCTGCTGCGGCTGCTCGAGACCGACCCGGCGCCGCTGCTCCGTCGCGACCCCGCGGCGCTGGAGGACGTCGTGGCGCGGTGCGTCCGCGTGAAGGCGGCCACCGTCGCCGACGACGAGCGCGACCTCGGGGCCCGGCTGTTTCTCAACTACGGGCACACGCTCGGGCATGCGCTCGAACGGCTCGAGTCGTTCGGGGGGCGCACGCACGGCGAGGCCATCTCGATCGGGATGGTGTTCGCGGCGAGGCTCGCGGAGGCGCTCGGCACGTGCGAGCCGGGCCTCGCCGGGCGAACGGTGCGCCTGCTGTCCTCGCTCGGTCTGGAGACGGGCGGGTCGCTGCCTCCGGTCGAAGACATCCTCGGCGCGTTCCGGCTCGACAAGAAGTACCACGGGGGTGTGCGCTTCGTGCTGCTTACCGAAGTCGGAGCGCCGGCGATCGCCGACGACGTCGCCGAGGCATCCGTTCGAACGATCCTGGAGGAAATGGGGGCCCCATGAGAGTGCTGTTCCTGTTCGGCCCGAACCTGGGCGCGCTCGGGCGGCGCGACCCGGAGCGCTACGGCACCGAGACCCTGGCGCAGATCATGCAGACGGTCGAGGAGCGCGCGGGAAAGCTGGGACACGACGTCGTCTGGCGGCAGTCCGATCACGAGGGCGAGGTGGTGGGCTGGTGCAACGACGCGGCCGGCGAGGGGTTCGCGGCGATCGTCCTGAACCCCGGCGCGTGGTCGCACTACTCCTACGCGGTGCGCGACGCGATCGAGGGATGCGGCCTCCCCGTCGTGGAGGTGCACCAGACACAGATCCACGCGCGGGAGGAGTTCCGGCGACGATCCGTGGTTTCCGAGGTGTGCCGGGTCACGATCACCGGCGCCGGAGCCGGTGGCTATCATCTCGCGCTGGAGGCCCTCCCATGGATCACTCGCTGAGAAGGAAGCGTCTTGCCGCACGCCTGTCGGAGCTCGGCCTCGACGCGCTGCTGGTGTCCCACCTTCCGAACGTCCGCTACCTGACGGGGTTCACCGGGTCGAACGGGCAGGTGGTCGTCGCAGCCGAAGGATCCGTGTTCCTCACGGACGGGCGCTACACGGAACAAGCCCGCCACGAGGTTCCCGACGTCGACCGCATGACGTACCTGGAGGGGTTCGAGCGCACCGTCGGTGCCGCGATCGGCGGGCTCGGCGTTCGGACCCTCGGGTTCGAAGCGCACGGCGTGACCTACGGTGCCTGGGCGAAGCTCGCAGAGCGGCTCGAGGGGATCGACCTGGTGCCCACGGACGACGAGGTCGAGCAGCTGCGCTGGGTGAAGGACTCCGACGAGCTGCGCATGCTCGAGCACGCGCAGGAGGCCACCGACCAGGCGTTCGAGGCGATCCTCGAAAGGCTCGCGAGGGGCATGAGCGAGCGGCAGGTCGCCCTGGAGCTCGAGCTCGCGATGCGCCGCGCGGGCGCCGACGGGCTCAGCTTCGAGACGATCGTGGCGTTCGGCGAGAACGCCGCCGAGCCGCACCACGAACCGAACCACCGCGCGCTCGACGAGGGCGACGTGGTCAAGCTGGACTTCGGGGCGCTCTGGCAGGGCTACCACGCCGACATGACGCGCACAATCGCGTTCGGCAAGCCGCCCGCCGAGCTTCGAGCGATCCACGAGATCGTACGGGACGCGCAGCAGGCGGGCATCGACGCGGCGCGAAGCGGCGTTTCGGGCGCGGCGGTCGACGCGGCGTCCCGCGGCGTGATCGAGGACGCCGGCTACGGCGACTTCTTCACGCACGGCCTCGGGCACGGCGTGGGACTCGAGATCCACGAGGGGCCGCGCCTCATGCGCGGGGGAGAGCAGGTCCTGCCGGCCGGCACGGTCGTCACGGTCGAGCCCGGCATCTACGTCCCCGGCCTCGGAGGCGTCCGCATCGAGGACATGGTCGAGGTCGCCGAGGACGGCTGCCGAACCCTGCCGACCACGACGAAGGAGCTCATCGAGCTCTGAGGGGGAAGGGTGCACCGTTGAGCGTCTCCACGAACGACTTCAAGAACGGCATGACCCTTGACCTCGACGGCACCCTGTTCCAGGTCGTGGAGTTCCAGCACGTGAAGCCCGGCAAGGGCGGGGCGTTCGTGCGCAGCAAGCTGCGCAACCTGAAGACCGGCGCGGTCGTCGAGCGGACGTTCAACGCAGGCGTGAAGGTCGGCCTCGCGATCGTGGAACGGAAGGACATGCAGTACCTCTACGGTGACGGAACCGACTTCGTGTTCATGGACCTCCGCACGTACGACCAGGTGCACGTGCCGGGCGAACTCGTCGGCGAGGCGGCCGGCTATCTCGTCGAGGGGGGTCAGGCCGAGGTCGCGCTGCACGACGGCGTCCCGATCGCCGTCGACCTACCTGCATCGATGGTGCTCTCGATCACGAAGACCGACCCCGGGGTGAAGGGGGATACGCGCACCGGCGCGATGAAGCCCGCCACGCTCGAGACCGGGAAGGTCGTGAGCGTGCCGCTCTTCGTCGAGGAGGGCGAGCGCATCAAGGTCGACACGCGCTCGGGCGAGTACATCGAGCGCGTGAAGGAGTGACCTCGCGACGGGAAGCCCGCCGGGCGGCGATCCAGATCCTCTACCAGGCGGATCTCACCGGCGAAGAGCCCGACGCCGTGCTCGCCGGGCGCGGAGCGCTCGAGGCGATTCCGTCGTTCGCCCGGGAGCTCGTCGAAGGCGTCGACGGACTTCTCCCACAGGTCGACCTGATCCTCGAGGAGCACGCCGAGGGCTGGAGCGTCGCGCGCATGCCGGCGGTCGACCGCGCGATCCTTCGCGTCGCGGTGTACGAGCTGATGGCCCGCCCGGACGTGCCGCGAGCCGCCGCGATCAACGAGGCGGTGGAGGCCGCGAACGAGCTCTCGACGGAGGACTCCGGAAGGTTCGTGAACGGCGTGCTCGGGCGGATCGCCCGCGAGCTGCCGCCGTCGGAGGGCGCGTCCTAGGAGGTGACCGGGCCGTCGGAGCCGGCGGCCGGCTTCGACTCCTCGGCGGGCTCCTCCGCGGGCTCCGAGGAGCCTTCCTTCAGACCCTGCTTGAACTCGCTCGACGCCTTCCCCATCGATCGCGCCAGCTCGGGCAGCTTCTTCGCGCCGAACAGGAGCACGATGATGCCGAGGACGATGAACCATTCGGGACCGAAGCTCATGAGCCTCTTCCTTCCGTGGGGACCACCACCAGTGTAGGCCCTTCGCGTGCGATCGCGCGGAAGGTTGCCCCCGCCGCGCAGTGAGGTATCGTGTCGGCAGCACTTCCCCTTTAAGTCCGGTCCGGAGAGGCCGGGAAGGGAGCCGGTAACGGATGGTGAAGAGCTGCGCCCACGCGCCCGCGCGGACGGGCGCTTTTTCATGACGGGCCGGCGGCTGGGAGCCGAGGACGTCCGCCGCGCGCTCGTTCGCATCGCGCACGAGATCGTCGAGCGCAACCACGGCGCCGACCAGGTCGCGCTCGTCGGGATCGCGAACCGCGGGGACGACCTGGCCCGGCGGCTCGCGGAGCTCATCGTCGAGATCGAGGGCACGAAGGTGCCGGTGGGCGTGCTCGATATCACCTTCTACCGCGACGACATCGGCAGGACCGGCGAGGCGCCCGAGGTCCACGAGACCCGTATCGACTTCGACATCAACGACGTGACCGTGGTGCTCGTCGACGACGTGCTGTTCACGGGTCGGACCATCCGCGCCGCGATGGACGCGCTGATGGACTTCGGAAGGCCCCGGAGGATCCAGCTCGCCGTGCTCGTGGACCGAGGACACCGGGAGCTGCCGATCCGCGCCGACTTCGTCGGGAAGAACCTGCCGACCGGGCGCGGCGACGACGTGCGCGTATCGGTGGCCGAGCTCGACGGCGAGGACGCCGTGACCGTGGAGGAGATCCGATGAAGAAGCATCTGCTGTCGATGCACGACGTGAGCGCTCCCGACGTGGTGCGGATCCTCGACACCGCGGAATCCTTCCGCGAGGTCGGCACGCGCGTCATCAAGAAGGTGCCGGCCCTCCGCGGCCGCACGGTGGTGAACCTCTTCTACGAGAACTCGACCCGCACCCGGATCTCGTTCGAGCTCGCGGCGAAGCGACTCTCCGCCGACGTCATCAACTTCACGACGAGCGGGTCGTCGGTCGCGAAGGGGGAATCGCTCAAGGACACCGCCCTCACGCTGCAGGCCATGGGTGCGGACGCGGTGGTGATCCGCCACTCCTCGAGCGGGTCGCCGCACCAGCTCACGAAGTGGATCCGCGGTTCGGTGCTGAACGCCGGCGACGGCACGCACGAGCACCCCACGCAGGCGCTCTTGGACCTGTACACGATGCGCGAGAAGCTCGGCCGCCTCGACGGCATCCGCGTCGCGATCGTGGGTGACGTGCTGCATTCGAGGGTCGCGCGCTCGCTCTCGTTCGGCCTCGTGAAGATGGGCGCCGACGTGACGTTGGTGGGCCCGCCGACCCTGATCCCGCCCGAGGCCACCGCATGGGGTGTGCAGGTGAGCTACGACCTCGACGGGGTGCTTCCGAAGCTTGACGTCTGCTACGTGCTGCGGGTGCAGACCGAGCGGCAGCGCCTCGAGTACTTCCCGTCGGTGCGCGAGTACGCGCGCCTCTTCGGACTTTCGAGGTCGCGCGTCGCGATGCTGCCCGAGGGCGCGCTCGTGATGCACCCGGGGCCGATGAACCGCGGCGTCGAGATCGACTCCGACGTCGCGGACCTGCCGAACGCCGTCATCGAGGAACAGGTGACGAACGGCATCGCGATCCGCATGTCGCTCCTGTACCTGCTGCTGGGCGGCGCGGGAGGGGAGGCGGCATGAGCGAGCACACGGCGCTGCGGTTCGCGGGCGCGCGGGTCGTCGACCCCTCGACCGGCCGCGACGAGGTGGTGGACGTCCTGGTCGACGGCGGGCGGATCGTCGCCGTCGGGGACGGTTCGGCGCCGGCGGGCGTTGAGGTCCTGGACTGTGACGGCCTCGTGCTGGCCCCGGGGCTCGTCGACCTCCACGTGCACCTGCGCGAGCCGGGATTCGACCACAAGGAGACGATCGAGACCGGTACGCGCGCGGCGGCCCTCGGCGGGTTCACCGCGGTCGCGCCGATGGCGAACACCGACCCGGTCACCGATCACGCGGCCGTCGTGCACGAGGTGCGCGACCTCGCCGCACGCGCGGGCCTCGCCGACGTCTTCCCGGTCGGCGCGATCTCCAAGGGCCAGCTGGGCGAGTCGCTCGCCGAGCTCGGGGACATGGCGGCGGCCGGCGTGCGGCTGTTCAGCGACGACGGGCATTGCGTCCCCACGGCGCGCATGCTCCGCAACGCGCTCACCTACGCGAGGGCGTTCGACGGCGTCGTGATCGCGGAGCACTGCGAGGACGTCTCGCTCGCCGACGGCGGTCAGATGCACGAGGGGTACCACTCCGACTCGCTCGGCTTGCGCGGGCAGCCCGCCGAGGCCGAGGAGGTGATCGTCGCGCGCGACCTCGCGATGGCGCGATCGACCGGCGGACGGATCCACCTGTGCCACCTGTCGGCGGCGCGCTCGGTCGAGCTCGTGCGGCGGGCGAAGGCCGAGGGCATCCGGGTCAGCGCGGAGGTGACGCCGCACCACCTCGCCTTCACCGACGACGACCTCGTCACCTACGACACGAACTTCAAGGTGAACCCGCCGCTGCGCGGTCACGAGGATCGCGACGCGTTGCGCGCCGGTGTCGCCGACGGCACGATCGACGTCGTGGCCACCGACCACGCGCCGCACGCGGTGGAGGAAAAGGAGGCGGAGTTCGACCGGGCTCCGCCGGGCACGATCGGCCTCGAGACCGCGCTCGCCGTGATCCTCACCGAGCTCGTCGAGCCGGGGCTCCTCCCGCTCGGACGGGCGATCGAGGCGATGTCGACGCTGCCGGCGCGGATCCTCGGCGCGACCGACCACGGCGGCCCCATCGAGCCCGGCCGTCCCGCGAACCTCCTGGTGTTCGATCCGCGGGCGACCTGGACGGTGGAGCCTCCGTTCGCCTCGCGAAGCCGGAACTCGGCGTTCCTCGGCCGCACGCTCACCGGCCGCGTCGTCCACACCGTCTTGCACGGCGCGCTCGTGGTGGCCGACGGGAAGGCGACGCGGTGACCCGGGCGTCCGCGGAACACCGCGGGTCCGCCGTGCTCGCGCTCGAGGACGGCAGCGTGTTCCGCGGCGAAGGCTTCGGCGCGGAGGGCGAGACGTTCGGCGAGGCGGTCTTCAACACCGCCATGGCCGGTTACCAAGAGGTCCTCACGGATCCGTCCTACGCGCGGCAGATCGTCGTGATGACGTCGCCGCACCAGGGGAACTACGGCCTGAACGACGAGGACCCCGAGTCCTCGCGCGTCCGAGTGGCGGGCTTCGCGGTGCGCGAGGTCTCGCGGACCGCATCGTCGTGGCGGTCGCGCGGCACCCTGCAGGAGGGGCTGCACCGCGCCGGCGTCGTGGGGATTCAGGGCATCGACACGCGGCGGCTCACGTTGCGGCTGCGGGATCGCGGCGCGATGCGCGCCGCGATCTCCACGGTGGACCTCGACCCGGAGTCGCTCGTCGGACGCGTGCGCGCGTCCGACGGCATGGCCGGCGCGGACCTCGCGCGCGAGGTGACGGCCGGCGAGCCGTACGAGGCCGCCTCCGTCGTCGGTGCCGCGGACGACGCGGCCGGGAGGGTCTTCCGGGTCGCCGCGTACGACTTCGGCCTGAAGCGCGGGATTCTTCGGCGGCTCGCCGCGGCGGGCATCGAGGCAACGGTGTTCCCCGCCACGACGCCCGCGGCGACGATCTCGGCAGGCTCCTTCGACGGCGTGTTCCTGTCGAACGGGCCCGGCGACCCGGCCGCAACGCGGTACGGCGTCGAGGCCGCTCGCGGGCTGCTCGGCGAGCTCCCGATCTTCGGCATCTGCCTCGGCCACCAGCTGCTCGGGCTCGCGCTCGGCGGCAGGACCTACAAGATGAAGTTCGGCCATCGCGGCGTGAACCAGCCGGTGCGCGACGCGCGCACGGGCCGCGTGGAGATCACCAGCCACAACCACGGGTTCGCGGTCGACCCCACGGGGTGGTCGGACGGCGAGGGCGCTCGGACGTCCGAGGCCGGTCGCATCGAGCTCACGCACTGGAACCTCAACGACGGCACCCTGGAGGGGTTTCGCTGCCCCGCCGCGAGGGCGTTCTCGGTGCAGTACCACCCGGAGGCCGCACCCGGTCCCCACGACGCCCGCTACCTCTTCGACGAGTTCCGGGGTCTGATGGCGAGTGCCTAAGCGCACCGACCTGCGCTCGGTGATGGTGATCGGGTCGGGGCCGATCGTGATCGGGCAGGCGTGTGAGTTCGACTACTCCGGCACGCAGGCGTGCAAGGTGCTGCGTGAGCAGGGTTTCCACGTGTCGCTCGTGAACTCGAACCCCGCGACGATCATGACCGACCCCGAGTTCGCCGACCGCACCTACGTCGAGCCGCTCACGCCGGCGTCGGTCGCGGCGATCCTCGCGCGCGAGCGGCCGGACGCGTTGTTGCCGACCCTCGGCGGCCAGACCGGGCTGAACGTGAGTGTCGCGCTCGCCGAGTCCGGGGAGCTCGAGCGGCTCGGGATCGAGCTCATCGGCGCGTCGCTCGAGGCCATCCACCGCGCCGAGGACCGAAGCGGCTTTCGGAAGACGATGGTGGCGGCCGGCCTCCAGGTGCCTCGCGCAGGCATCGCGCGATCGCTCGAGGAGGCGATGCGCGTCGGCGATGAGATCGGGTTCCCGTTGATCGTGCGCCCCTCGTTCACGCTCGGCGGCGGCGGCAGCGGCTTCGCCGGGACGCCCGAGGCGCTCGCGGCGCTGGCGCGCCGCTCGCTCGAGATCTCGCCGGTGCACGAGATCCTCGTCGAGGAGTCGATCGCCGGCTGGAAGGAGTTCGAGCTGGAGGTCATGCGCGACGCGGTCGACAACGCCGTGATCGTCTGCTCGATCGAGAACGTCGATCCGATGGGCGTGCACACGGGCGACTCGATCACGGTGGCGCCGCAGCAGACGCTCACCGACCGCGAGTACCAGGCGATGCGCGACGATGCGATCACGTGCATCCGCGCGATCGGCGTCGAGACCGGCGGCTCGAACGTGCAGTTCGCGGTCGATCCCGAGACCGGCCGTCGCCTCATCATCGAGATGAACCCGCGTGTCTCGCGATCGAGCGCGCTCGCCTCGAAGGCGACCGGCTTCCCGATCGCGAAGATCGCGGCATTGCTGGCCGTGGGCTACCGGCTCGACGAGATCCTCAACGACATCACGGCCACGACGCCGGCCTCGTTCGAACCGGCGCTCGACTACGTCGTCGTCAAGGTGCCGCGCTTCGCGTTCGAGAAGTTCCCGGGCGCCGATCGCGGCCTGACGTCGACGATGAAGTCGGTGGGCGAGGTCATGGCGATCGGCCGGTCGTTCACCGAGGCGCTCGGCAAGGCGTGGCGGTCGCTCGAGCGCGACGCCGACCTCGGACCCGGCGCGGCGGAAGGCGCGGCGGACGTGGCCGAGATGGTGCGAGGGCTCGCGACGCCGGGGGAGCGCCGGTTGCACGCCATCGAGGCCGCGCTCGGCGCCGGCGCGTCGATCGAGGACGTGGCCGTGGCCTCCCGCATCGACCCGTGGTTCGTCGACCAGATCGCGCGGGTGGTCGAGGAGGCGCGGGCGATCGAGGGGCGGCCCCTCTCGACGCTCGCGGCCGACGACCTACGTTCGGCCAAGCGCGCCGGCCTCTCCGACCCGAGGATCGCGGCGCTCACGCGCGGGACGGAGGCGGCGGTGCGCCGCCACCGCGAGGCGCTCGGGGTCGCCTCGGTGTTCAAGACCGTCGACACGTGCGCGGGCGAGTTCGAGGCGCGCACGCCGTACCACTACTCCACGTACGAGGATGAGTCCGAAGTCGTTGCGGCGCAACGGCCTCGGGTGATCATCCTCGGCGCCGGCCCCAACCGGATCGGCCAGGGGATCGAGTTCGACTACGCGTGCGTGCACGCGAGCTTCGCGCTGGAGGAGGCCGGCTTCGAATCCGTGATGGTGAACTCGAACCCCGAGACGGTGTCGACCGACTACGACACGTCGAGCCGGCTGTACTTCGAGCCGCTGTCGGCGGAGGACGTGCTCGCGGTCTGCGCCGCCGAGCGCCCGGCCGGCGTCATCGTGCAGTTCGGAGGTCAGACACCGCTCCGGCTCGCACGGACGCTCCGCGAGGAGGGGTTCGCGATCCTCGGTACCTCGCCCGAGGCGATCGACCTCGCCGAGGACCGCGGCAAGTTCGCGGCGCTCCTCGCCGAGCTCGAGATCCCGGCCCCGCCTCACGGCGAGGCGCGCACGCCCGACGACGCGCGCCGCGTCGCGGCGACGATCGGCTACCCGGTGGTCGTTCGCCCGTCGTACGTCCTCGGCGGCAGGGCGATGGAGATCGTCGACGGGGAGGACGAGCTCGACGCGTTCGTGCGAACGGCCGCCGACGCCTCGCCGGAGCATCCGGTGCTGATCGACCGCTTCCTCGAGGGCGCGATCGAGGTCGACGTGGACGCGGTGTGCGACGGCGCGTCGGTGTTCGTGGGCGCCGTGATGGAGCACATCGAGGAGGCAGGGGTGCACTCGGGCGACTCGACGTGCGCGATCCCGCCGCCGACGCTCTCCGACGAGGAGCTGGACCGCATCGAGGCGATCACGGCCGCGCTCGCGCGGCGCCTCGGGGTTCGCGGCCTCATCAACTTGCAGCTCGCCGTGAAGGACGAGCGCATCTGGGTCCTCGAGGCGAATCCACGCGCCTCGCGCACGGTGCCGTTCGTGTCGAAGGTGACCGGCGTGCCGCTCGCGAAGGTCGCGGCGCTCGTGGCGGTGGGCCGCACGCTCGACGATCCCTCGGTGGCGCGGCTGCTGCCCGGCGATCCCCGGCTCTACCGGCACCTGCCGTACACGAGCGTGAAGGCCGCGGTGCTGCCCTTCGGGCGCTTTCCCGGCGTCGACACGGTGCTCGGGCCGGAGATGAAGTCGACCGGCGAGGTCATGGGCGTGGACGTCGACCCGGGCCTCGCGCTCGCGAAGGCGCTGGTGGCGAGCGGAGCCGGCCTCCCGCTGTCGGGGACGGCCTTCATCTCGGTGGCGAACCGCGACAAGCGCGCGATCGTGTTCCCAGCCCGGCGCCTCGCCGAGCTCGGCTTCCGGCTGCTGGCGACGCGAGGCACGGCGGGCGTGCTGGGCCGTGCCGGCATCGGAGTCGAACCGGTCGCGAAGGTGAGCGAGGGCACGCCCAGCGTGGTCGACCTCATCGAAGGCGGCCGCGTCGACCTGGTGATCAACACGCCGTTCGGCCGCGCACCGCGCACCGACGGCTCGCGCATCCGGATCGCGGCGGCCGCGGCGGGCGTCCCCTGCATCACGACGCTTCCCGGCGTGATGGCGGCCGTGCGCGGGATCGAGGCGCTCCGGTCGGGCGAGAGCGAGCCGCGGTCGCTGCAGGAGTACCATGCCGCCGCGGCCGCCGCCCCCGTGCAGGTGCGCCTGTCGCTCGCGGACGTCGTCGCGGCCGCGGTGGCGGAAGGAGGCTCGGTCGGGTGAAGCGCGTGCGGGCGGAGATCCTGTCGACGCGCCGGCTGGGCGCGTTTCACTCCCTCACGATCGTGGCCCCGGAGATTGCCGAACGCGCCCGCCCGGGGCAGTTCCTCTCGATCGGCATGCCGATGGACCGCGACTACCTCCTGCGGCGCCACTTCTCGATCCACCAGGCGTCCCGACGCGGCGGTTGGGCCGGCACGCTCGAGTTCTGCTTCGAGCCCGAGGGACAGGGCACGACGTGGCTCGCGAACGCGCGCGCACACGGGTTCCTCGACGTCATCGGGCCACTCGGCAAGGCGTTCGCCTACCCCAAGCGGCTCACGAACTGCCTCTTGGTCGCCGAGGGCCACGGCGCCGCATCCCTGTACTTCCTCGCGCAGGAACTCCGAGCGCGGCAGAAGCGCGTCGACATGATCGTCGGCGCCGACTCGCAGGAGCGCGTGTTCAAGCCGATCGAGGGCAAGCGCCTCTCGCAGACGATCTCGATCGTCACCGAGGACGGCTCGCTTGGGGAGCGAGGCACGGTGTCCGACGCGCTGCCCGACGCGGTCGAGCGGTGCGGCTCCGAGGTCGTCTACGCGGCGGGCAACGCACGCACGCTCGATCGCGTCGCGGCGTTCTGTCGCGAGCGCAAGCTGCCCGCCCAGGTTGCGGTCGAGGAACGGATGGGCTGTGGGTTCGGCGTGTGCTTCTCGTGCGTGGTGCCCGTCGCGCGCAAGGACGGCACCGGCTACGACAACCTGCGCGCGTGCGCCGACGGCCCGGTGTTCAACCCTGCGCGCGTGCTCTGGGATCGATGGCTCTCCGACGAGCCCACGATGATCCCCACGCCTCCCGAAGGCCTTCCGGTGGTGCGGTCGTGGCCGGGGTGAGACGCAGCCTCACCGTGGAGCTGCCCGGCCTGACGCTGCCGACGCCGGTGATGATCGCGTCGGGCTGCGCCGGAACCGGCCGCGAGATCGGCGCGTTCGTCGACACTCGCAAGCTCGGCGGCATCGTGTCGCGGAGCATCACGCTCCTGCCGCGAAAGGGGACCCCCACGCCACGGATCGCGGAGTCGCCCTCGGGCGTCGTCTGGTCGACCGGGCTGCAGAACCCTGGCATCGAGGCGTTCCTCGTCGACGAGTTCCCGCGCTTGATCCGAACGGGGGCGCCGGTCATCGTGTCGATCGCCGGAGGCACCCTGGAGGAGTTCGTACGGCTCACGAGCCTCCTGCAAGGGCGTGCCGGCGTGTCCGCGATCGAGACCCACCTGTCCGAGCCCGACGAGGAGCTCGACCTCGAGTCGCTCGCCTCGCGCGCCGACCGAGCGGCCGAGATCGTCGGCGCGGTCGCTCGGATGTCCATGGTGCCGGTGTTCGCGAAGCTGCCGGCGTTCGTCGGCGACCTCGTGGGGGTCGCGCGCGCGTGCGTGCGGGCGGGGGCGACCGGGCTCACCCTCGTCGACGCCGTGCCGGCACTCGGCGTACGGGCGGAGCGGTTCCGGGCCGAGCTGGGGTCGGTGACGGGTCGCCTCTCGGGACCCGCGATCCGGCCGATCGCGCTTCGGGCGGTGCACGAGGTGTCTCGGGCGATCCCGGATGTGCCGATTCTCGGCTGCGGCGGCGTGCAGCGTGGCGAGGACGCGGTGGAGATGCTCCTGGCGGGCGCGCGGGCCGTGCAGGTCGGGACGGCCGCGCTCGTGGACCCGGCCGCGCCGGTCGAGGTCGCAGCGGGCGTGGCGGCGTTCCTCAAACGGAAGGGGCTCACGTCTCCCGCCGACCTGCTCGGGAGGTTGCGGGTCCCTTCGAACGAGGCGCTGCTCGGATGATGCCGCGACCGGCGAACCCGTTGATCGTCGCCGTCGACGTGTCGCGTCTGGACCGCGCGGAGGAGCTCGCCGCGACGCTGGCGCCGCACGTGGGGCTGTTGAAGGTCGGGCTCGAGCTCTTCTGGGCGTGTGGACCCGACGGCGTGCGCGCGGTGTCCGAGCACGCGCCGGTGTTCGCCGACGCGAAGCTTCACGACATCCCGAACACCGTCGAACGCGCGTCCGCGAACATCGCGCGACTCGGCGTCGCGATGTTCAACGTGCACGCGCTCGGTGGCGAGCGCATGATGCGCGCCGCGCTGCGCGGAGCCGAACGAGGCGCGGACGAAACCGGGACGGCGCGACCGCTCGTCCTCGCGGTGACCGTGCTCTCGAGCCAGACGGGGGAGGAGCTCGCGAGCCCCGCATCGCTCGCCTACGAGGCGCGAGCGGCGGGTCTCGACGGCGTCGTGGTGTCGGGCGAAGACGTGGAGGACGTGCGTGCGGCCTGTGGGGAAGAGTTCTGCCTTGCCGTCCCGGGAATCCGTCCTGCCGGCTCCAACGGCCACGATCAGGTGCGAGTGCTGACACCTCTTGCGGCGCAAGAGAAAGGAGCCGACTACCTCATCATCGGCCGGCCCGTCACCGACGCTCCCGACCCCGCGTCGGTCGTTCGCGGCATGCTGCTCGGCCTGCGTTGACGACGCGAGCCTCCGCGCGTGGCCCTCGTTGTACCTGGTCGGCGGGCCTGCGTATACTCCCCGGCGTCCCAGGACCCACGAGCAAAGGAGCGCGTGATGGCTCTACCGACCCTCACCCCGGAACAGCGGACGCAAGCCCTCGCGAAAGCCGCCGAGGCCCGCAAGAAGCGCGCGGAGCTGAAGGGCGAGTTGAAGTCCGGCAAGCGCACGCTGACCGACGTCCTCAACAGGACGGGTGACGACACGGTCGGCAAGATGAAGGTGTCGACGGTCCTCGAGTCGCTTCCCGGCGTCGGCAAGGTCCGCGCGCAGAAGCTGATGGAGGAGTTGGACATCTCGGCGAGCCGTCGCGTTCGTGGGCTCGGCGCGAAGCAGCGCGAGCAACTCCTCGCCAGGTTCGCCAAGAAGTAGGGCCGAGCTGGCCCGTCGGGGCACGCTCTTCGTGATCGCCGGCCCCTCGGGGGTGGGGAAGGGAAGCGTCGTCCGCCGGTTGCTCCAGGCGGATCCCGATCGCCTTGCGCTGTCGGTCTCCGTCACGACCCGCGGACCGCGCCACGGCGAAGAAGACGGCCGCGACTACTTCTTCGTGTCGGACGACGAGTTCGACCGACTCGTCGAGGACGGCGCGCTGCTGGAATGGGCGCCGATCGTGGGCCATCGCTCGGGCACGCCGCGCGCGTTCGTCCTGGAGCGCCTCGCGGCCGGGCGGGACGTCATCCTCGAGATCGACGTGAAGGGCGCCGAGCAGGTCCGCAACGCGCTCCCCGAAGCCGTGCTGATCTTCCTCGCCCCGCCCTCCATGGAGGAGCTCGAGCGCCGCCTTCGCGGCCGCGGGACCGAGTCCGAGGAGGGGATCATGGCCCGCCTCGCGACCGCAGAATGGGAGCTCGACCAGCGCGGATGGTTCGACCACGTGGTCGTGAACGACGATCTCGGGAGCTCGTCGGCGCAGGTCGCTGCTATCATCGACGCATCCCGCAACCGCTCCGACCCGGAGGCCTCCGAAGGATGATCGAACCCAAGATCGACGACCTGCTCGCGACCGTCGACTCGAAGTACTCGCTGGTGATCCTTTCGGCCAAGCGAGCGCGCGAGATCAACTCGTACTACAACCAGCTGGGCGAGGGCCGCGGAGAGTTCGTGCCCCCGCTGGTCGAGTCGGGCGGTCTCACGAACAAGCCGCTGTCGATCGCCCTCGAGGAGATCGCGGAGGGCAAGATCAATGCCGAGCGAGCCGAGGAGCCGGTCGTCGTCGTCGACTAGCGGAGCCCTCTCCGGTCGCCGGATCCTGCTCGGCGTCACCGGGGGCATCGCCGCGTACAAGGTCGCGCATCTCGCGCGGCTGCTCGTGGGGGCGGGAGCCGACGTCCACGTCGTGATGACCGAGAGCGCCACGCGCTTCGTGGGCCCCGACACGTTCGCGGCGCTCACGGGTCGGCGCGTGCACACATCGCTGTGGGAGACGCCCGGCACCGTGCTCCACGTTCGCCTCGCGCACGACACCGACCTCGTGGTGGTCGCGCCGGCCACCGCGAACGTCCTCGCGAAGCTCGCGCGCGGCATCGCGGACGACCTGCTCACCTCGACGCTCCTGGAATCCTCGGCTCCCATCGTGGTGGCTCCCGCCATGCACTCGGGGATGTGGGAGCACCCGGCGACGCGCGAGAACGTCGCGACGCTCGAGGCCCGCGGCGTGACGTTCGCCGGGCCGACGTCGGGACCGCTCGCGGCGGGCGACGAGGGGATCGGCCGGATGGCGGAACCGGAGGACATCCTCGCCGTGATCGAGTCGGTGGCGGCCCGGGCGAACGACCTCGCCGGCCGCCGCGTCCTGGTCACCGCGGGTCCCACGCACGAGCCGATCGATCCCGTGCGGTACGTCGGCAACCGCTCGAGCGGCAAGATGGGCGTCGCGATCGCGACGGAGGCCGCCGCGCGCGGCGCGGAGGTCACGCTCGTGTGCGGGCCGGGGGTCTCCGGTGCGCCCGGCGTCGCGACCCTCGTGCACGTGGAGACCGCCGCGCAGATGCGCGACGCGGTCCTCGACGCCTTCGGGGAGACCGACGCGGTGGTCATGGCGGCCGCGGTCGCGGACTTCCGGCCGGCCGCGTCCGCCGAGCACAAGATCAAGAAGGAGTCCGGTCCGCCGGCGCTCGAGCTGGAGCCCACGGCGGACATCCTGCGCGAGCTCGCGTCTCGTCGGTCGCGGCAGCTGCTCGTGGGCTTCGCCGCCGAGACCGACGACCTCGAGGCGGCCGGCCGGCGCAAGCTCGAGACCAAGGATCTCGACGTGATCGTCGTGAACGAGGTGGGACGCGAGGGAACGGGGTTCGGCTCCGACACGAACGACGCGATGATCCTCTCGCGATCCGGCGACGACGAGCCGATGCGGACGTGGACGAAGCGCGAGCTCGCGGCCACGATCTGCGATCGCCTCGCGAAGCTGCTCGGGTAAGAGGCTCGACGGGGGCGTCGGGACCGGCGGCTATACTCGGGCGAGCATGAGCCAGGGCTACCTCTTTTCCTCGGAATCCGTGACCGAGGGGCACCCGGACAAGCTCGCCGACCAGATCTCCGACGCGGTGCTCGATGCGATGCTCGCGGAGGACCCGCAGAGCCGCGTCGCGTGCGAAACGCTCGTCACGACGGGCCTCGTGATCGTCGCCGGCGAGATCACCACGGAGAGCTGGGTGGACATCCCGGCGGTCGTTCGCCGCACGATCACCGACATCGGCTACACCGACGCGAAGTTCGGGCTCGATGGCGACACGTGCGGCGTGATGACGGCGATCCAGGAGCAGTCGCCCGACATCGCGCGCGGCGTCGACGACGCGCTCGAGCATCGCGACGGCCGTTCGTCCGACGACCTCGACGCGCTGGGCGCGGGGGATCAGGGCATGATGTTCGGTTTCGCGTGCCGCGAGACCGAGGAGCTCATGCCGATGCCGATCGCGATGGCCCACCGGCTGTCGAAGCGCCTCGCCGACGTCCGCAAAGCGGGCGTCGTTCCGTATCTGCGGCCCGACGGGAAGAGCCAGGTGTCCATCGAGTACGTGGGCGGCCAGCCGGCGCGCGTCGACACCGTCCTCATCAGCGCACAGCATCGTGAGGAGGTGGACGTCGACACGCTCCTGAAACCCGACGTCGAGGCGGAGGTGATCGACCCGGTCCTGCGCGAGTTCGGGGAGCTCGCCGCCGACGGCGTTCGCGTGCTCGTGAATCCCACCGGTCGCTTCGAGATCGGCGGTCCGAAAGCCGACACGGGCCTCACCGGGCGAAAGATCATCGTCGATACGTACGGCGGCTACGCGCCGCACGGCGGCGGCGCGTTCAGCGGCAAGGACCCGACCAAGGTCGACCGGTCTGCCGCGTACATGGCGCGCTACGTCGCGAAGAACGTCGTGGCGGCGGGTCTCGCCGATCGATGCCAGCTGCAGGTGGCCTACGCGATCGGCACGTCGCACCCGGTCTCCATGGCGCTCGAGACGTTCGGCACGGAGCAAGCGGATCCCGCGAGGCTCCTCTCGGCGATCTGGGACGTGTTCGACTTCCGGCCGGCCGCGATCATCCGCGACCTGGACCTCGCGCGCCCCCTCTACCGTGAGGCCGCCGCCTACGGCCACTTCGGGCGCAAAGAGTTCCCATGGGAGGCGACCGACCGCGTCGACGACCTCCGCCGCGCGGTCGAATAGCGAACCGGTCCTCGCCGGCCCCGTCGACGTTTGCGTCGACCGCCCGGTTCTCTCGCTCGACCGTCCGTTCACCTACGAGCTCGACGCCGAGCTCGGCGCCGGCGTGGGCTCCCTCGTGCAGGTGCCGTTCCACGGCCGGGCCGTCCGGGGCTGGGTGATCGGTTCCGCGACCGAGCCGCCCGCGCGGATGCTGCCGGTCCGCAAGGTCGTGTCGCCGATCCGGTTCTTCACGCCCTCGTCGCTCGAGCTGCTGCGATGGGTGAGCGAACGGTACGTGGCGCCCCTCGCGTCGGTGATCGCCCGCGCGTCGCCTCCGCGCGTGGCGTCGGAGGAATCCACCCCGCCCGCCGTCTCGGTCGGCCCGGCGGCTGCCGGGCTCGGCCGCGGCGCCGAGCTCGGCGTCGTCGCGGCATATCGCGGCGGCGACGCGCTGCTTCGCGCGGTCGCGGGCGCCGGCGGGGCGTTCGTGCTGCGCCCGGCGCCGGAAGACGAGGTGGCGGCGGCCGTCGAGCTCGTGCGCGCGACCCTCGCGGCCGGCCGACGGGCGCTGGTGCTCGTACCCGAGGCGTCGCCGATCCCGGCGACCGCATCGGCGATGCGAGAGGCGTTCGGCGACCACGTCTGCCTGTTCCTCGGCGGCGCCGCGCGCGCGCGCTTCCGCAGCTGGCTCGAGGTCCGCGCGGGCCGCTTCCCCGTGGTCGTGGGGACGCGGCCGGCCGTGTTCGCCCCGGTCGACGGCCTGGGACTCCTGTACGTGAGTCGTGAATCCCACGCCGCCCATCGCGAGGATCGGTCGCCGTACTACCACGTGCGGGACGTCGCGATCGCGAGGGCGCGGCTCGAGGGGGCCGCCTGCGTGCTCTCCGCGCTGTGCCCCTCCTCGGAGGCGGCGTCGCTCGAGCTCCCGGAGGTGACGCCCGCCTCCCGGCGGTGGCCGCCCGTCGAGGTCGTACGACCCGGACCGGAGGGCCGTGCCCCCCGGCTCGTGCAGGCGCTGAGGGACGCGGGCCGGGCCTTTCTCTACGCGCCGGTGCCCGGGGCCGGTCTGGCGCAGGTGTGCCGGGCGTGCCGGGAGCCGGCGGCATGCGCCTCGTGCGGCGGCGCCCTGCGGGCCGAGGAGGGGAGCGTGCGCTGCATCGTGTGCGAGGCGCCCGGCCGATGCCGTGCCTGCGGGGCGTCGAGCTTCGGCATCCGTCCCGGCGGCGAGGAGCGCGTCGAACAGTGGGCGTCGCGGGTCGTCGGGGGAGCCGTCCGGCGCGCACGGGTTCCGAGACTGCCCCGCGAGCGAGAGGTGCTGGTGGGCGGCGCCGACGACGTCCGCGACCTGGGCCCTGGTGGGCTCGAGCTCGTCGGGATCCTCGACGCCGATCTCGCGGAGCGCCTGCCGGGGCTCGCCGCGCGGGAGCGGTCGCTCGCGACCTGGTTCGAGGCGGCGGGCTGGGCCCGACCCGCCGGCCGTGTGATCGTGCAGTCGGCTCGGACCGGCGATCCCGCCGTGCAGGCGCTCGTGCGGGGAAACCCCGCGCGGTTCCACGCCGACGAGGTCCGCCGGCGCGCCGCGGCTGGCTTCCCGGTCGGCGGGGCGGTCTTCCGCGTGGCCGGCGACGCGACGGCGGTCGCGCGCGTCGAGACGCTCCGGCCGATCACGCTCCTCGTGACGGGATCGAGTCCGAGGCTCGTCTGTCTCCTTGCGCTCGCGACGGAGGGCGTCCCGGCGTTCGGCGAGGCGATGCGGGAGCTCGCGGCGACCGGCTCGGTCGAACGCGTGGAGGCCGAGCCGCATCTTTGAGCGGTTGTCCGGCGACGGCGGCTTGTCTACGATCCGGGACCCGTGATCCTTCCGATCCGAACGCTCGGCGATCCCGTGCTGAAGAATCCCTCGAAGCCCGTTCTGGCCTTCGACGACGCGTTGCGCAAGCTCGCGCAGGACATGATCGAGTCGATGTACGAGGCGCAGGGCGTCGGGCTCGCGGCCCCGCAGATCGGCCTGTCGATCCGGGCGTTCGTGTTCGACGACGGCGAGACGGGGCCCACGTTCATGGCGAACCCCGAGCTCTCCGAAGCCGAGGGCGAGGCCACGCTCGACGAAGGATGCCTGTCGATCCCGGGTCCGTACTACGCCACGCGTCGTGCCGAGCGGATCCGTTGCCGAGGACAGGATCTTGCCGGCGAGGTGTACGACGTCGCGGCCGAGGGGCTGCTCGCCCGCATCTTCCAGCACGAGACCGACCATCTCGACGGCACCCTGTACATCGACCGGCTGGACGAGGAGGGCAGGCGCGCGGTGCTCGTCGAGCTGCGTCAGATCGAGCTCGGCCTCGCCGAGCCGCGCAAGCGACGCGCCGCGACCGAGTGATCGCGAGCGCGCGGCTATGCTCGCGCGCATGCGTGTCGCCTTCCTCGGCAACGACCCCTGGTCGGTGCCGTCCCTCGCGTCGCTCGCTCGCGCGAGCGACGTCGAGATCGTGATCGTCGCCACGCGGGTGCCGCGGCCTGCCGGCCGCGGCTCCCGCCTCACCCCGACGCGCGTGGCCGACGCCGCGCGGGAGCTCGGCCTTCCGCTCGTCGAGACCGAGACGGTGCGCGACGGCGCCGGCCTCGAAGCGGTCCGTGCGTCGAAGCCGGACGTGCTCGTGGTGGTGGCGTACGGCGAGCTCCTGCCGGCCTCCGTGCTCGAACTCGCGAGGCCGCTGAACGTGCACTTCTCGCTCCTGCCGCGGTGGCGCGGGGCGGCGCCCGTACCTCACGCGATCCTCGCGGGCGACGCGACGACGGGCGTCACCGTGATGGAGATGGACGCCGGTCTCGATACGGGGCCGATCCTCGCGCAAGGCGAGGAGCCGATCCTTCCCGACGACGACGCCGGCTCGCTCGGGGAGCGCCTCGCCGACCACGGCGGGGCGCTGCTCCTGGAGACGCTCGCCAACCTGGCCGACCTGGAGCCCTCGGCGCAGGACGAGCGCCTCGCGACGTTCGCGCCGAAGCTCACGCCGTCCGCGCGGAACATCGACTGGGGCGAGGCCGCACCGGCGATCGTGCGCCGCGTACGGGCGTTCGCCCCAGAGCCCGGCGCGACGACGAACTGGCGGGACGAACCCTTGAAGGTCCTTCGCGCCGAAGCCGTCGGCCGCCCACCCACGGCCCTTCCGGGCACGGTCGAGGCCGTCGACGCGGACGGCTTCACCGTCGCCGCCGGCGACGGGACGGTGCGGCCGCTGGAGGTGGCCCCGGCCGGGCGGCGACACATGGGAGCGGCCGACTTCGCGCGCGGCGCGCGGGTGCGCGCCGGCGACCGTTTCGGATGAGGACGAGCGCCCGATCGGCGGCGCTGGACGCCGTCGTCCGCGTCACGGAGCAGGGCGGGTTCTCGAATCTCGCGATCCCGGGTGCGCTTCGGCGCGCCGAGCTCTCACCTGAGGATCGGGCGCTCGCAACGGAGCTTGCGTACGGCACGATTCGCAGGAAGCTTTCGCTCGATTGGGCGATCGACCGTCATGCGTCTCGCCCGGTTCGCCGGATGACCTCGCACGTGCGGGCGCTGCTCCGCCTGGGCGCCTACCAGTTGCTGTGCACGCGGATCCCGCCGCATGCCGCGGTGAGCGAGACCGTCGGCCTCGGTGGCCCTCGCGAGCGGGGGTTCGTGAACGCGGTGCTGCGACGGCTCGCCGACGATCCGCCGGCGTGGCCGACGGGAGCCGGCGACGAGGACGTCGCCGTGCGGACCGGCCTCGCGCCGTGGGGCGTGGGCGAGCTCCGGCGGCTCGTCGGCGACGAGGCGGAGGCCGCCGCCGAGGCGCTCGCCCGGCAGGCGCCGCTCTCGCTGCGCGTGAACACCTGCCGCACCTCGGTCGAGGAGGCTCGCGCGAGCCTTCGCGCCGCCGGCCGCGAGCCGCAGCCGGCGACGGTGCATCCCGACTGCCTCCTGCTCGATCGCGCCGGCGACCCGCTCGAGCTGCCGGGCTTCCGCGAGGGAGACCTCACCGTGCAGGACCAGGCCTCGGCGTTCGTCGTGTCGGTGCTCGATCCGGGCCCCGGCGATCGGGTGCTCGACGCGTGCGCGGGGCCCGGCGGGAAGGCCGTCTACGCGGCCTGCCTCGTCGAGCCCGGCGGCGCGGTCGTCGCGGGCGAGCTGAACCCGCGCCGCGCGGGCCTGGTCGCGCGGACCGCCGCGCGCCTCGGCGCGCGCGTGCTCGTGGTGGCGCAAGACGCGACCGTGCCCGCGGCGCTCGGCCCGTTCGATCGCGTGCTCGTCGACGCGCCGTGCACCGGGATCGGATCCGCACGGCGTCGGCCCGAGCTGCTGTGGCGAGCGGAGAAGGCGGACCTCTCCGGCCTCGCGCGGCTGCAGGTGGGGATCGCCACGGCGGCCGCCGACCTCCTCGCGCCGGGGGGACGCCTCGTGTTCTCGGTGTGCACGTTCCCCCGCGCGGAGACCGACGCCGCGGCGGACGCGATACGGCGTCATCGTCCCGATCTGGAGCCCGAGCCGACTCCGGGGCCCGACGGCGAGTCCGACCGGCATCGGCTCTGGCCGCATCGGCACGGCTGCGACGCGATGTTCGTGGCGGCCTTCCGACGGCGCGCCGAGGTGGGGCCGTAGGATACGCGGCGTGGGAAAGCTCGCCGCGTCCATCCTCGCCGCGGACTTCGCCCGTTTGGGGGAGCAGGTCAAGGTGGCGGGTGAGTACGCCGACATCATCCACATCGACGTGATGGACGGTCATTTCGTGCCTCCGATCACCCTCGGTCCCGTGGTGGTGGCTTCGCTGCGGCCGGTGACCGAACGGGTGCTGCACGGCCATCTGATGGTGGAGGCTCCCGACGCGCTCTTCGACGAGCTCGCCGAGGCCGGCATGGACGTCGTGAGCTTCCACGTCGAGGCCGTCGAGGATCCCGAGCCGGTGATCCGCAAGGCCCGGGGAGCCGGCCTGCGCGTGGGCTTGACGATCAACCCGGAGACTCCCGTCGATCGCGTCGTCTCCTCGCTCGAGGACCTCGACGACGTGATGGTGATGAGCGTGCACCCGGGCTGGTCGGGGCAGGCGTTCATCCCCGAGGCGCTCCCAAAGGTTGCCGCGCTTCGCGAGGAGCTCGACGCGCGTGGGCTCGACGCCGACCTCGAGATCGACGGGGGCGTGAGCCTCGACAATGCCCGGCGCTGCGTCGACGCCGGGGCGTCGGTGCTCGTGGCCGCGTCGGCGATCTTCCACGCGCCCGACATCGGCGCGGCCGCACGCGAGCTCGCCGACATCGCGAGGGGAGCCGACTGACGTGCCCGAGACGATCCTCGTCGTCGACGACGACCCGGACATCGCGCGGTTCGTCGAGGTGAACCTGAGGTCGGCCGGGTACGACGTCGCTGTCGCCGCCGACGGCGAAGAGGCGCTCGACCGTGCGGCCACGATCCGACCCGACCTCGTGTTGCTCGACGTGATGATGCCGCGCATCGACGGTTTCGAGGTCGCGCAGCGACTTCGGAAGAACCCGCAGACCGCGAACACGTCGATCATCATGCTCACGGCGAAGGCGCTGTCGGCCGACAAGGTGACCGGGCTCCAATCGGGCGCCGACGACTACATCATCAAGCCGTTCGATCCCATCGAGCTGCTCGCTCGCGTGAAGGGGACCCTGCGGCGCGCGAAGGAGATGCGCAACCTCTCGCCGCTCACGGGCCTGCCGGGCAACATCAGGATCCAAGAGGAGATCGAGCGGCAGGTGCGTGAAAGCCGCGCGTTCGCGGTGCTCTACTGCGACCTCGACAACTTCAAGACCTACAACGACCAGAAGGGGTTCGTGCGCGGCGACCGGCTGATCCAATCGACCGCGCGCATCATCCAGGACGCGGTGGTGGAGTTCGGCGCGGTGGACTCGTTCGTGGGCCACGTCGGCGGCGACGACTTCGTGGCGGTGCTGCCTCCCGACGTCGCGGAGGACGCCGCGAAGCGCATCTGCGAGCGGTTCGACGAGCAGCTCTCCGAGTTCTACGAGCCCGAGGATCTGAAGCGGGGCTTCGTGCGCATGGAGGACCGCAAGGGCGTGATGCAGGACATCCCGCTCGTGGCGGTCTCGATCGGGGTGGCCTCGACGTCGCGTCGGGCGTTCGCTCACTACGGCGAGGCGGTCGCGGTCGCCACCGAGATGAAGCAGTTCGCGAAGCGCGACGGCGGTTCTTCCTTCGCCGTCGACCGCCGGCACCCCTAGGCCGGAAGGCGCTGGCGACGCCTCCCGGGGCGCGCCTATACTTCCGACGCAAAGCCTGTTTCCGGGGCGGGGTGCAACTCCCCACCGGCGGTGACAGTCCGCGACCCTCCGCGAGCCACGCGGGGGTGGACCCGGTGCGATTCCGGGACCGACCGTGAAAGTCGGGATGGGAGGAGACGGGCGCGACGGCTCCGCGCTGGCGGCGCCGTGCGCTCAGCGTCTGCCCACCGCTCCGGTCGAAGGAGCGAGCGTGCAGAGCGAGCGGCACATGCGGCGGGCCATCGAGCTCGCCGAACGCGGTTGGGGGCGCGTCTCCCCGAACCCCCTCGTCGGAGCCGTCATCGAGCGCGACGGTGAGGTCGTGGGCGAGGGGTGGCACGAGGGGCCCGGCACCGCGCACGCCGAGGTGATGGCGCTCGAACGCGCCGGCGACCTCGCGCGAGGCGCCACCATCTTCACGACGCTCGAGCCGTGCAATCGGTTCGGACGGACGCCGCCGTGCACGCGTGCCCTGATCGACGCGCGGGTCGCGCGCGTCGTGGTGGCCGCGCTCGACCCCAACCTCGGCGACGACGCGCCGGGGATCTCGGAGCTTCGCTCGGCGGGCGTCGGGGTCGAGGTCGGGGTCCTCGCGAACGAGGCCGAACGACAGAACGCCGCGTTTCTCACCCACGTACGGACCGGCCAGCCGTTCGTCGTTCTCAAGATGGCGGCGTCGCTCGACGGCAAGGCGGCCGCGCGCGACGGGTCCTCGAAGTGGATCACCGGCGAGGCCGCGCGCGCCGACGTCCAGCGCCTCCGGGCCTGGGCCGACGCCGTGACGGTGGGCGCGGGTACCGCGCTCGCCGACGACCCCTCGCTCACCGTGCGCGACCCCTCGTTCGCAGGCTCGCGGCCGCCGCTTCGCGTGCTCGCCGACGCGAACGGGCGGGTGCCGGCATCCGGGCACATGTTCGACGGGACGGCGGCCACGCTCGTCGCGACCACCGACGGGGCGCCCGAGTCGCGCATGGCGGAGTGGCGCGCGACCGGCGCGGAGGTCGCCGTGCTCGACCGCGACGGCGAAGGCGGCGTGTCGCTGCTCGCCCTCGTCGAGCAGCTCGGCAAGCGCGGCGTGCAGGGGTTGCTGCTCGAGGGCGGTCCGACGCTCGCGGGCAGCGCGGTCCGCGACCGCGTCGTCGACCGCTTCGTCGTCTACTACGCGCCGATGCTCACCGGCGGCGCATCGGCGCCGGGCGTGATCGGGGGCACGGGCTTCGCGCCGATCGGCGCGTCGCCGCGGGTGCACATCGCGTCGGTCGACGCGATCGGCGAGGACCTTCGGGTGGAGGCCGATGTTCACCGGCATCGTTGAGGAGCGGGGCGAGGTGGTCTCCCTGACCTCCGCGCGTCTGGTCCTCGCGTGCCGCGTCGTGCCACGCGACGCACCGGTGGGATCGTCCGTGTCGGTGAACGGCACGTGCCTCACCGTCGTCGAGAACGCCGGCGAAACGATCGCGTTCGACCTCTCCGAGGAGACGCTCGCGCGCACGTCGCTCGGCCGGCTCCAGGCGGGAGCCGCCGTGAACCTCGAGCGCCCGGTCACGCTGGGAACTCGACTCGGCGGGCACCTCGTGCAGGGTCACGTGGACGGCGTGGGCGAGGTGGTGGGCGTCGAGCCGGAAGGTGTCGGCGGCGCGCGCGTGGCCGTGCGCGTGCCGGACCACCTGCTCAGATACGTCGTGGAGAAGGGCTCGATCACGATCGACGGCGTGAGCCTCACGGTCGCGGCCGTCGAGGACGCGAACGTGACCGTCTCGCTGATCCCGCACACGCTGGGGGTCACCACGTTCGGCTCGGTGTCGGCGGGCGATGCGGTGAACCTCGAGGTCGACGTGATCGCGAAATACGTGGAGCGCCTCATGGAAGGACGGGACCGATGAGCAAGGACGCGCAGGACGTCGAGATGGACCGGTCGGTCTTCGCGACGATCCCCGAGGCGATCGAGGAGATCCGCCAGGGCAGGATCGTGATCGTCGTCGACGATGCCGACCGAGAGAACGAGGGCGACCTCATCATGGCCGCCGAGAAGGTCACGCCGGAGGCGATTGCCTTCATCGTGCGGCACAGCAGCGGCGTGATCTGCGCACCGTTCGTGGGGGAGCGCCTCGACGAGCTCCACATCCCGCTCATGGTCGCGGCGAACACCGACAACCAGCGCACGGCGTTCACGGTGTCGGTCGACGCCCGGCGCGGCGTCACGACCGGGATCTCCGCGAGCGACCGCGCGACGACGATCAGGGCGATGATCGATCCCGGTACCCGGCCGGAGGACATCTCGCGGCCGGGACACGTGTTCCCCCTGCGGTACTGCGACGGCGGTGTGCTCAAGCGCGCCGGGCACACCGAGGCCGCGGTCGACCTCGCTCGGCTCGCGGGGCTCTACCCGGCCGGTGTGCTGTGCGAGACCGTGAACGACGACGGCTCGATGGCACGCCTCCCCGACCTCGCGCGGTTCGGAGAGATCCACGGGCTGAAGATCATCTCGATCGCCGACCTCATCCGCTACCGGCGCGAGCAGGAGATCCTCGTGTCGCGGGTGGCCGAGGCCACGATCCCGACGCCGCAGGGCGACTGGCGTTCCTACGCCTACGAGAGCCTGGTGGACGGCCGCACGCACGTCGCGCTGGTGCTCGGCGACATCGGCGACGGCGAGCGCGTCATGACGCGCGTGCACTCCGAGTGCCTCACCGGCGACGTGTTCGGTTCGCTCCGCTGCGACTGCGGTGCCCAACTGGAGCGGGCGATGGAGCTGATCGGGCAGGAGGGGCGCGGCGTCGTGCTGTACATCCGCGGGCACGAGGGCCGGGCGATCGGCCTCACCCACAAGCTCCGCGCGTACGAGCTCCAGGACCAAGGCAAGGACACGGTCGAGGCGAACCTCGAGCTCGGGTTTCCCGCCGACCCCCGCGACTACGGCATCGGCGCGCAGATCCTCGTCGACCTCGGCCTGCGCTCGATGCGCCTGCTCACGAACAACCCGTCGAAGCGCGCCGGCCTCGAGGGCTACGGGCTCTCGATCGTGGAACGGATCCCGATCGAGACCCAGCCCACGACGCACAACATCGGGTACCTGCGAACGAAGCGGGAGAAGCTCGGCCACATGCTCGAGGAGCTTCCCGTCCCTGGGGCCGGCGAGCGCGGGTGAGGACGTTCGAGGGCTCGCCCGAGGGGCGGGGGCGGCGCATCGGCATCGTGGCCGCGCGCTTCAACGACGTCGTGACGAAGAAGCTGCTCGAGGGGTGCGTCGACACCCTGCACGCGGCGGGCGTCGCGGGTGAGGACGTCGACGTCGCGTGGGTGCCCGGCGCGTTCGAGGTGCCGCTCCTCGCGCGCCGCCTCGCTCGTTCGGGCACGTACGACGCCGTGATCTGTCTCGGCGCGGTGATCCGGGGCGAGACCGCGCATTTCCAGCTGGTTGCCCAGGAGGCGGCACACGGCGTGAGTGAGGTGGCGCGCGATACCGGCGTCCCGGTGATCTTCGAGGTGCTCGCGACCGACGACCTGCCGCAGGCACTCGACCGCGCGGGGGGAGCGCACGGCAACAAGGGGAGGGACGCGGCGCTCGCGGCGCTCGAGATGGCCTCGCTGCTCGAGGCCCTGCCGAAGGAGGGAGACCGACCGTGATCATCGACAAGCCCTGGGGACAGGTGGCCACCTACGCGCTCAACCAGCCCGCGTCCGTGCGCGTCATCACCGTCGAGCCGGGCGAGGAGACCAGCGTGCACTTCCACCGGATGCGCGACGAGATGTGGGTGGTGCTCGACCGGGGACTCCGCATCGACATCGGCAATCGGACCGTGGACGCACAACCGGGAGAGGAGTTCATGATCCCCGCCGAGGAGACGCACAGGATCACGAATCGGGGCGACGTCCGCGGACGAATCCTCGAGATCGCCTACGGCTACACGACCGAGGACGACACGCAGCGGCTCGAGGACGCGTACGGCCGGCCGCTCGAGCCCGATTGGTGATCGCCGGCGTGCGTCGACATGCGTCGGGGGCGGCCCCTATACTTGGCCGAGTGCTGCAGCCGTGTTGTGTCGTGCACCGGGTGAGTCCGGTGCTCGTTCTTCGATGGAGGTGATGCGGGGTATCGACTGACCCGCGAATCAACGACAGGATCCGAGCCCCCCAGGTGCGCCTGGTGGGAGCCGACGGGGCCCAGATCGGCATCATCGCGACGCAGGAGGCGCTCCGTCAGGCGAGGGACCTGGATCTCGATCTCGTGGAGGTTGCGCCGAACGCCGATCCACCGGTCTGCCGGATCATGGACTACGGCAAATACAAGTACGAGCGCGACATCCGTCAGAAGGAAGCCCGCAAGAAGCAGGTGCGGGTCGAGGTCAAGGAGATCAAGTTCCGCCCCAAGATCGACCGCCACGACTACGAGACCAAGAAGGGCCACGTCGAGCGGTTCCTGCGGGCGGGTTCGCGGGTCAAGATCACCATCATGTTCCGCGGTCGCGAGATGGCGCATACCGAGCTCGGGCGCCGGATCCTCGACCGCATCGTCGAGGACCTGAAGGACATCGCGGTCGTCGACGCCTTCCCGAAGCAGGAGGGACGCAACATGATCATGGTGATCGCGCCGATCCGCAAACAGACGGAGCGCGCGCATCGAGAGCAGGGGACGGTGCCGGTGGCGGCGCCGATCGAGCCTCCGGCTCCCGTCGCCGCGAGCGCTCCGACCCCCGCCGAGACCGCCGAAGGGTAGAGAGAACGCCATGCCGAAGATGAAGACCAACCGGTCCGCCGCGAAGCGGTTCCGCATCAGCCGCAAAGGCAAGGTGCTCCACGCCAAGGCGACCGGCAACCACATGCTCACCAAGAAGAGCCCCGGCAGGCGTCGGCGCGTCGAGGGCATGGCCGAGGTGACGGCGGAACGCACGAAGATCCGCCGACTGCTGGGGAAGTGAGCCGATGGCCCGGGTGAAGCGCTCCGTCCACGCGAAGAAGAAGCGGCGCGAGATCCTCGACGCCGCGAAGGGGTACACGGGCTCCCGCCGCAAGCGCTATCGCATGGCGAAGGAGCAGGTCATGCACTCCGGCAACTACGCCTACCGCGATCGCCGCGATCGCAAGGCGCAGTTCCGACGCCTGTGGATCACGCGGATCAGCGCGGGGTGCCGGCCGCACGGCATCTCCTATTCCCGGTTCATGCACGGCCTCGCGCTCGCGGGCGTCGAGGTCGATCGCAAGATCCTCGCGGACCTCGCGGTCCACGATCCCGGCGCGTTCGCGTCGCTCGTCGAGACCTCGAACGCCGCGCTCGCGGGCGCGGCCGCCTGATTCGGTCGGGCCGGCGGCGACGGGGCGCCCCGTAGACTTCCCCCGACGATCGGGGGTGGGGTGCTGACGTCGACGAACAACCCAAAGGTGGCCGCCGCCGCCCGGCTGAAGAAGCGGGCCTTCCGCCAAGAGGACCGTCGGTTCCTCGTCGAGGGTGCCCAGGGCGTTCAGGAGGCGCTGGACGCCGGCGCGCTCGAGAGCCTCTTCACGACCGACGACCTCCACGTTCTCGCCGTCGGCGCAGGTCAGCACGGCGTCGACGTCCACCACGTGAGCGAGGACGTCGTGAAGCGGATCACCTCCACGGTCACCCCCCAAGGCCTCGTCGGCGTCGCGGCCTTCCGCGACGTGCCGCTCGACGCGCTCCCGGGCGACGGGTGCCTCGCGGTGCTGCACGAGGTCCGCGATCCGGGCAACGCCGGCACCGTCCTTCGCTCCGCCGACGCCGCCGGCGCCTCGGGCGTCGTGTTCTCCGACTCGTCGGTGGATCTGTACAACCCGAAGACCGTCCGCGCCTCGGCCGGATCGCTCTTCCACGTGCCGGTGGTACGCGGCGTTGCCACCTCGGAGGTCGTCGCGAACGTTCGCACGCGGGGCTTCCGCGTGCTCGCGATGGACGCCCGCGGCGACGAGGACCTCTACGCCGCCGACCTCTCGGGGCCCATCGCGTTCGTGTTCGGGAACGAGGCCCACGGCCTCTCCGACGACGTTCGGTCGGCGGCCGACGTCGTCGTACGCGTGCCGCATGCGGGAAGGGCGGAGTCGCTCAACCTCGCGGCGGCCGCGACCGTCTGCCTGTTCGAACGGGCTCGCCGCGCCGCGCACCCGCGCGGCCCCGCGCTCGAGGGGATCATCGGGGCCGCCGCGCACGACATCCGGTCGCCGCTCACGGCGATGAAGGGCTTCGGGTTCGCGCTGGAGCGCCGCTGGGATCAGATGACCGATGAGCAGCGAACCCTGATGCTGCAGGGGATCGTCCACGACGCGGACCGCATGGACACGATCCTCCGCCAGCTCGTCGACGCCGCGCGCGTCGTGGCGGGAAAGCTCGAGCCGTTCCGCGAGCCCGTCGACGTCGGGAAGCTCGTGGAGGACCTCGCCGCGCAGCAGCGGCGGGACCCCGAGCATCCCGCCGTCGAGTGGGTGGGGAGGGTCGAGGGCGCGTTCGTCGACCCCACCCGGTTGAAGACCACGCTGCTCGCGTTCTTCGAGTCGCTCGTCTGGTGGGCGCACGAGGGCCCGATCCGCGTCGACGGCCGTCTGCGCGACGGGCGCCTGCACGTGGAGGCGTCGCGCGACGGCACGGATCTCGGCCCCGTCGAGGCCGAGGCGCTGTTCACGCCGCGCCAGCCGGGCAGCGGGTCCGGCAGCAAGATCGGGATGTACGTCGCGCGCGGCGTCGCGGAGCTCCTCGGCGGGAGCACGAGCGCCGACGTCGTCGACCGCCGGCTCTCGTTCCACGTCGAGCTGCCGGCAGAGCCGCCCGCCGTGCCGGCCTGACCAGGGGCCCTTGCTAGACTCGCCTGCTCATGGACGCCGCCGAAGCCGCTCGCATCCTCGATCGTGAGCGCGAGCGCGGATCGGCGCTCGTGCGGAACGCGCGCACGACCGAGGACCTGGAAGCCGCGCAGATCGCGATCCTCGGCCGAAAGGCGCCGTTCAGCGAGGTCCAGCGCGCGTTGGGCACGATGGCCGAGGACGATCGCCGCGCGATCGGCCGGGTGGTGAACGAGACGCGCGCGGAGCTCCGGCGGCTGCTCGAGGAGCGCCGCGGTGAGCTTCGCGAGGCCTCGGACGCGGCGCTCCTCGAGGCGGACCGGGTGGACCTCACGCTGCCGGGACGCCGTCTTCGAACCGGGTCGCTGCACCCACTCACGAGCATCCAGTACGAGATCTGCGGCATCTTCGAGCGCTTGGGCTACCGCGTCGTCGAGGGGCCTGAGGTCGAGGACCCCTGGCACAACTTCGACGCGCTCAACATCCCTCCCGATCATCCCGCCCGCACGTCGATGGACACCACGTTCGTCGAGGTGCCCGGACAGCCGGATCTGCTCCTGCGCACGCACACGTCGCCGATGCAGATCCGCACGATGGAGTCGCAGCCGCCGCCGGTGTTCGTGGTCGTGCCCGGGCGTGTGTACCGCAACGAGGAGGTCACGGCGAAGAACATGCCGGTGTTCCACCAGCTGGAGGGCCTCGCGGTCGCCGAGGGCATCACGTTCGCCGACCTGAAGGGGACGCTCGAGACCTTCTATCGCGAGCTCCTCGGCGCGGAGCGCCGGCTTCGCTTCACGCCGTCGTTCTTCCCGTTCGTGGAGCCGGGCGCGCAGTCGGAGGTGTCGTGCTTCGTGTGCGACGGCTCGGGCTGCAGGACCTGCGCGTTCACCGGATGGATCGAAGCCTTCGGTTCGGGCATGGTGCATCCGCGCGTTCTGGAGAACTGTGGCTACGACAGCGAGCGCTACACGGGGTTCGCGTTCGGGGGCGGGTACGACCGTCTCGCGATGATCCGCTTCGGGATCCCCGACATCCGGATGCTCTGGGAGAGCGACGTGCGGGTGCTCGAGCAGTTCGAGGGGGTCGCGTGAGGATCGTCCTCTCGTGGCTGCGCGAGCTCGTCCCCGTCCAGCTCGGCGCGGAGGAGCTCGGCGACCTTCTCGCGATGAAGGGCGCGCACCCCGAATCGATCGAGCGTCCGTGGGCCGGCCTGGACGGCGTGATCGTCGCCCGGGTGCTCGACGTGCGCGATCATCCGAACTCCGAAACGCTCTGCCTCGCGCGGGTATCCACCGGCTCCGGCGAGCAGGAGGTGGTCGTGGGCGTGCGCAACTTCGCGCCCGGCGACCTCGTGCCGCTCGCGGCGCCGGGCGCACGCGTGCCCTCGCTTCCCGAGCCCCTGGGCGCGCGAAAGATCCGCGGGGTCGTGTCGAACGGCATGCTGTGCTCGCCGCGCGAGCTCGGCCTCTCGCAGGATCACGGCGGGATCCTGCTCCTCGAGGGTGGGCCGGAGCCCGGCGACGACCTGAAGCGCGTGCTCGGCCTCGACGAGGTGGTGCTGGATCTCGAGATCGAGTCCAACCGCCCCGATCTGCTCTCCGTGGTCGGCATCGCGAGGGAGGTGGCCGGCGCGACCGGCCTGCCGCTGTCGATGCCCGACGCGTCGGTTGACGAGTCGTCCGAGGACGCGGCGACGATCGCCACGGTTGAGGTGAAGGACGCCGAGGGGTGCCCCCGCTACCTCGCGCGTGTGATCCGCGGGCTGGGTGACGCCACGACTCCTCAGCGCGTGCAGGCGCGCCTTACCGCCGCGGGGGCGCGGCCCATCTCGCCGGCCGTCGACGCGACGAACTACGCGATGCTCGAGCTCGGGCAGCCCCTCCACGCCTTCGACCTTCGCCGGCTCGCGGGGCCGGGCATCGTCGTGCGGCGGGCGGAGCCGGGCGAGCGGCTCACGACGCTCGACGACGTCGAGCGCGAGCTCGTGCCGGAGGACCTCTTGATCTGCGACGCCGACGGTTCCGTCGCGATCGCCGGCGTCATGGGAGGCGCCACCTCGGAGGTCGGCGAGGAGACGCGCGACGTGCTGCTCGAAAGCGCGTACTTCGAGCCGCGCGGGATCCTTCGGACGTCCCGGCGCCTGCAGCTCCTCACGGAGGCGTCGATCCGGTTCTCGCGCGGGACCGACCCCGAAGGGGTCGGTCCCGCGGCCTCTCGAGCCGCGCGGCTCATGACCGAGTGGAGCGGGGGCGGCGAGGTCCTCGCGGGGACGATCGACGTCGGCGCGCCGCCGGCGCGCCGATCGATCTCGGTGCGCCCGGCACGAGCATCCGCGGTCTTGGGCTACGACGTGTCCTCGGCGGACATGGTGGAGGCCCTCGCACGGCTGGAGGTGCGCGCCGAGCCCGCCGGGGACGAGGTGCGCGTGGAGGCTCCGCCCTTCCGGCCCGACCTCGAGCTCGAGGTGGACGTGGTCGAGGAGGTCGCGCGCGTGCAGGGCTACGACCGGTTGCCCGCGACGCTGCCCCGGATCCGGCAGCCGGGCAGCGAGCAGCCGAGCTACGCCCTGCGCCGACGGGTGCGCGAGCTGCTGGTGCGAGCGGGCCTCCGCGAGGCGAACTCGCTCTCGTTCGCCTCGGCGAGCGACCTCGATCTGATGGGTCACGGTGACGCGATCCCGGTGGCGAACCCACCCTCCGGCGACCAGCCGTTCCTGCGAACGAGCCTGCTCCCGAACCTCGCCCGCGCCGCGGCTCGCAACGCCGACCGCGGCATCCGTGGCGCGGCCCTGTTCGAGGTGGGGCACGTGTTCCGCGCCGTCGACGGCGTCCGCGAACGCGAGCACGTCGCCGCGGCGCTCTGGGGGCTCGCGGGCGAGGGGCTCTACGCGGACGACCGGCCGTTCGACGTGTTCGACGCGAAGGGCGCGGTGGAATCGCTGCTGCACGGCTTGGGGATCGACGGCTGGGGCATCGGGGACGCCGCGGGACCGCCGTTTCATCCCGGGCGATCGGCGGCGATCGTCGAGGCGGACGCCGTCGTCGGCACGATGGGTGAGCTCCACCCCCGCGTCGCGGAGGCCTTCGGGGTCACCGGCCGGCTCGCCGTGTTCGAGTTCGACGTCGACGCGCTCGCGCCGCACGTCGACGCGACCGTGGCGTTCCGCGACGCGCCGAGGTTCCCGCCGGTTCGGCGCGACCTCGCGTTCATCGTGCCGCGGGAGACGGCCGCCGGCGACGTCCTCGACGCGCTCACGGACGCGGGCGGCGAGCTCCTCGGCCGGCGCACGCTCTTCGACGTCTTCGAGGGGGGGTCGCTCGGCGAGGGCGAAAAGAGCCTTGCGTTCTCGCTCGAGTTCCGGGCGCCCGACCGGACCCTCACCGACGACGAGGCCGAGGCGGCCGTCGCCGCGATCGTCGCCCGGCTGGCGCGCGACTTCGGCGCGCGCCTTCGTGCGGGCTGAGCGCGTTCGCGCCCCGAGGACCCTCTCGATAGACTGCGCGCGCATGGAGCGCGACTACCTGTCCGTCGACGACCTCTCGCCGAACGAGCTCGGGGAGGTCCTCGCGCTGGCCGCATCGGTGAAGGCCGATCCCGCGACGTACTCGGATCGCTTGCGCGGCAAGGCGGTCGCTCTCATCTTCGAGAAGCCTTCCACGCGAACGCGCGTGTCGTTCGAGATGGCGGTCGCCTCGGCCGGCGGCCACGCCCTCGTGCTCTCGGCCGCAGAGCTCCAGCTCGGTCGCGGTGAGACGATCGAGGACACCGGGCGCGTCCTGTCCCGGTACGTCGACGCGATCGTGCTCCGCACCTTCGAGCAGGAGCGCCTCGAGGTCCTCGCCGGCGCCGCCACCGTCCCGGTCGTGAACTCGCTGTCGGACTTCGAGCACCCGTGCCAGTGCCTCGCCGACCTCCTCACGGTGCTCGAGCATCGGGGGCCGCTCGCGTCGCAGACCTTCACGTACCTCGGCGACGGCAACAACGTCACGCACTCCCTCGTGCTCGGCGGGGCGAAGTCCGGCATGCGCGTACGCGTGTCGACGCCGCCAGGGTTCGAACCGATTCCGCAGGTCGTCCACCGTGCCGAGGAGATCGCGGCCGAGACCGGCGGCGCGATCGAGCTCGTGCACGATCCGGTCGAGGCTGCCACGGACGCCGACGTCCTGTACACGGACGTCTGGGCGAGCATGGGTCAGGAGGAGGAGGCCGACGAACGCGCGCTGGTCTTCCCCGCATACCAGCTCAACCAGAAGCTCGTGGACGCCGCGAACGACGACGTGCTGGTGCTGCACTGCCTCCCCGCGCACCGAGGCCAGGAGATCACCGACGAGGTCCTCGACGGGCCGCATTCGGCCGTGTGGGATCAGGCCGAGAATCGCATGCACACGCAGAAGGCCCTGCTGATCTGGCTGTTCGGCCTGGCCTGAGGCCCGGATGGCCAGGACGAACGACGAGGTCGAGGAGCTCCTCGTCGAGTACGCGGACCTCCTGTCGATCCTCACGGAGGACGCCTTCAAGCCCAGGTCGTACGAGAAGGCCGCGCGCGCGGTCGGCGGCTATCACGCGGACCTTCGCGGCATGGACCTCAAGCAGGTCCTGCAGATTCCGCAGGTGGGCAGGTCGATCGGGGAGAAGATCCTCGAGTACCTGCAGACGGGCCGGATCGAGGAGCTCGAGCGCCTGCGCGAGCAGATCCCGGCCGGGGTGCGCGAGCTCATGACGATCCCCGGGCTCGGTCCGAAGAAGGCGATGGTGCTGCACCAGGAGCTCAACGTTTCCTCGGTCGAGGAGCTCCTCGCGGCGATCGACACCGATGCGGTCGCCGGACTCAAGGGGTTCGGCAAGAGGACCCAGGACAACATCATGCGCGGCATCCAGCAGCTGGCGGAGTCGGGGGGCCGCGTGCAGGTGAACGTCGCGCTCGACGTCGCCGAGAGCCTGCTCGGCGAGCTTGCGGCGCTCCGCCAGGTCAAGCGCTCCGCCTACGCCGGGTCGCTGCGGCGGATGGCCGAGACGATCGGCGACGTCGATCTCCTCGTGGCCGCGAGCGAGCGCGCGGCGCCCGCGATCATGGGCGCGTTCGTGGAGCTGCCGCGGGTCGCCCGCGTGCTCGCTCGCGGGGACACGAAGTCCTCGATCATCACCGACCGAGGGTTGCAGGTCGACCTCCGCGTGATCGAGCCGGCCGCGTGGGGCGCCGCGATGATCTACTTCACCGGATCCAAGGCACACAACATCCGCATCCGCGAGATCGCCGTTCGCAAGGGCCTGAAGCTCAACGAGTACGGCCTGTACGACGCGAAGTCGGGCGAACTGCTTGCCGCCGAGACCGAGGAAGAGGTGTACGGCCGCCTCGGCCTTCCTTTCATCCCGCCCACGCTTCGCGAGGACCGCGGCGAGGTGAAGGCCGCGCTCGCCGGCGAGCTGCCGGATCTTCTCGAGCAGTCGGACCTCCGCGGCGACCTGCACACGCACACGAACCTCACCGACGGGCTCGCGCCCCTCGAGACGATGGTCGCGACGGCGGCGGGGCTCCGGTACGCGTACTACGCCGTGACCGACCATGCGCCCAACCTGTACATGCAGCGGATGACCGAGGAGAAGATCCTCGCTCAGCGCGAGCAGGTCCGGCGACTCCAGGCGAAGTACCCCAAGATGACACTGCTGCACGGCACCGAGCTCAACATCGACCAGCAGGGCGAGGTCGACTGGCCGGCGGAGTTCCTGGAGGGATTCGACCTCACGGTCGCCTCGGTCCATTCCTACTTCAACCTCTCGCGCGAGGAGCAGACGGCGCGGGTGGTGCGCGCGATCGAGAACCCGCACGTGTCGATCATCGGTCATCTCACGACGCGCAAGATCGGCGCGCGGCCGCCGATCGAGCTCGACCTCGACGCGGTGTTCGCGGCGGCCGCGCGCACCGGCACCGCGCTCGAGATCAACTCGCATCCGGATCGGCTCGATCTCGCGGACGAGCACGTGCTCTGGGCGCGCCGCCACGGTGTGCGCTTCGCGGTGGACACCGACGCGCACGCGCCGGTGCACCTGCCCCACGTGCGCTTCGGCGTGGCGACGGCGCAGCGGGGATGGGTGTCGAAGGACGAGGTCATCAACGCCTGGCCGCTCGGGAAGCTGCGGAAGTTCCTGCGCAAGGGCCGCTAGGTGGCGGCGAGGCTGCCGCGCTCGTTCTACGCGCGCTCGGCCCTGCACGTCGCGCCCGATCTGCTCGGCCGCGTGCTGGTCCGCCGGCTTCCCGGCGGCGCGCGCCTCGCCGCGCGCATCGTGGAGGCCGAGGCCTACCTTCCGGGCGACCCGGCGAGCCACGCGTTCATCGGCATGACGCGGCGGAACGCCGTGATGTTCGGCCCGCCCGGACGGCTGTACGTGTACTTCACGTACGGCCATCACTGGATGATGAACGCGGTGACCGGCGACGACGGGGAGGGGACCGCGGTGCTGCTCCGCGCGGCCGAGCCGCTGGAGGGGCTCGGCGAGATGGCGGGGCACCGTGGTCGCGAGGACCCTCGCGCGCTGTGCTCGGGCCCCGGCAAGCTCGCGCAGGCCTTCGCCGTGACCGGTGCGCACAACGGCGAGGACCTCGTGCGCGGAGCGAGCGTGTGGATCGAACGAGGCGAGCCGGTCGCGTCGCGGAGGATCGCCCGCGGCCCCCGGGTTGGCGTGAGCGTGGGGTACGACAAGCGTTGGCGCTTCTGGGAGTCGACGAACCCATTCGTGTCGAAGGGCCGGCCGGGACCTCCGCCGCCCCGGCGACGCGCTAGCCCTCCGGCGGCGTCGGGTCCTTCGCGACCGTGATCGTCACCGTGCTGGTCTGGTAGGCCTCGGTGCCGGCTTGCGGCGACTGGCTCACCACCGTGCCGGGTGGCTGGCTCGAGGTCGCAAGCTTCACGACCACGTAGAAGCCCGCGCCGCGCAGGCGCGCCTCGGCGGTCGTCTGGTCGAGCCCGATCACGGAGGGCACGGTCACCAACTGTGCGGACGTCGGGGTCCTGCAGATCTTCGTGGGCTGGGTGCCCTGGATGAACGGCAGCGTCTGGACGTTCTGCGGCAGCGTGTACTGGTTCGGCAAGCAGTACGGGTCCTGCGTGACGTCGACGGCCACCGACACGTAGTTCACCTCGGGCGTGGGGAACGACTTCTCGGGCATGCGCGCGGTCGCGGCGAGCATGAACTGCCGCCAGATCGAGGCCGGCCACGTCCCCCCGAACACCGTGATGCGCGTTCGTGGCGGCTGCATCGAGATCTGCCCCTTCGGAAATCCCACCCACACGGCGACCGACAGCTGGGGCACGGCGCCGGCGAACCACGCGTCGCGGTACAGGTCCTCGGTTCCGGTCTTCCCGATCTGCGGGCGGCCGATGTTCGCCCCCGTGCCGGTGCCGTACAACACGACCTTCTGCAAGATGTCGTCGGCCGCCGCGATCACGTGCGGGTCGATCGCGAGCTTGGGTTCGAGGTCGGGCTCCCACAGGATGTCGCCGTGCGCGTCGGCGATACTCCTGATCGGCGTCGGCGTGGCCCGGTAGCCGCCGGCCGCAAAGGTTCCGTACGCCGACGCCATCTCGAGCGTATTCACCTCGTTCGCGCCGAGCACCGCGGAGTCGTACGGCAGCAGGGGCGTGCGCGGCTCGCTCGACCGGATGCAGCACCGGATGCCCATCTTCTTGGCGACGGCGACGACCTTGTCGGCGCCCACCTGGTCGATCACCTGCGCGTAGACCGTGTTCACCGAGTTGATCGTCCCTTGCTCGAGCGTCAGGCTGCCGTAGCCGCCGCCCTCCGCGTTCGTCACGTGCCAGACCGTCCCGTTGTCGAGCGGGATGTCGATCGAGGAGGGCGCCGAGAACCGCGTGCTCGGTGAGATCCCGTTCTCGAGGGCCGCGACCAGCGCGAAGGGCTTGAAGGACGAACCCGCCTGCCGGCCCGTGCTACCTCCGGTCGCGAGGTTCACCCGGCCGACCGCGGAGTTCTGGCCCCAATAGTTGCGGCCGCCCACCATCGCCCGCACGTAGCCGTTGCGGGGGTCCACGGCCGTGAGCGCGCCGAAGGGATCGGTCTGGTACGGAAGGATCTCCGCGACGGCGCGCTCGGCCTCCTGCTGCAACCGGAGATCGATCGTCGTGGTGATCCGGAGCCCCCCCTCGTACCAGAGCGCGAACCGCTGCGGGCAGCCGCTTCGGTAAGGCTCGTCCGGCGGACACGGGGATCCGAACGTCTTCTTCGGCAGCCTCGCCGACGTGAGGAACCAGCGGAACGTGAAGTCGACGAAGTACGGCGCGGGGTATCGCTGCTCGGAGCGTTTCGGGTCCAGCCGGATCGGCTGGCCGAGCGCGTGCGCGTGCGCCGACGGACCGATCATGCCGAGTTCGAGCATGCGGTCGAGCACCTCGTTGCGACGGTTGAGCGCGCGCGTGGGGTGGCGGATCGGGTCGAAGTCGTTGGGAGCGGCGATCAGTCCGGCGAGCATCGCCGACTGGGCGACGTTGAGTTCCTGGGCGTCGATGCCGAAGTAGGCCTTCGCGGCGGCCTGGATGCCGTAGGCGCCCTCGCCGAAGTAGATCGTGTTGAGGTACTTCGCAAGGATCTGCTCCTTGGTGAGCTCCTGCTCCAGCTGCCATGCGAGCGCCGCCTCGTCCATCTTGCGCCGCAGGGTCTGGTCGTTGCCGACGTAGAGGGTCTTCACGAGCTGCTGGGTGATCGTGGATCCACCCTCGACGATCCGGCCCGAGGTCGCGTCGATGTACGCCGCGCGGATGATCGCCTGCAGGTCGACCCCGTAGTGCGTCCAGAACCGCTGGTCCTCGATCGCGACCACCGCGTCCTTGATGGGCTGCGGCATCTCCGCGTAGGGGATCACGACGCGGTCTTGCTCGGAGTGGAGCTCCGTGATCAAGCTGCCGTCGGAGGCGAGCAGGAACGACGTCTGGGGCAGCCGCGTGATGCCTTGGCGCACCTCGTCGAGCTTGGGCAGGCCGCACGCCTGCGCGAGCAAGCCGAACGCGACGACACAGACGGTGAGCGGGCGCCACCTCATCGGAACGTCATGATAGGCCGGTCCTCGCATCTGCACTGGTAGCATCCGCTTCCATGTCGGACGCCGAGGCGCTTCGTCTCCTGTCCTCCGCGACCTCGGCGATCGTTCCGGAGGAAGGCCTTCGCGAGAAGCTCTCTCGAGGACGACCCCTCCGCGTGAAGCTGGGGCTCGATCCCACCGCGCCCGCCGTCACGTTGGGTTGGGCGGTGGTACTCCGCAAGCTTCGACAATTCCAGGACCTCGGTCACACGGCCGTGCTCATCGTCGGAGACTTCACCGCGCGCGTCGGGGATCCCTCGGGCACGTCGGACACACGGATCCGACTGTCGAAGGAAGCCGTCGACGGGTACGCCGACAACCTGCTCCACCAGTTCTGGAGGATCCTCGACGAGGACGCCACCGAGCTCCGCCGCAACTCCGAGTGGCTCGAGCCGATGGACATGGAGTCGATCCTTCGGCTCACGGCCGCGACGACGGTCGCGCGGGTGTTGGAGCGCGACGACTTCGCGAAGCGGTTCGCGGCCGAGCGCCCGATCTCGCTCATGGAGTTCCTGTACCCGCTGCTGCAGGCCTACGACTCGGTCGCGGTCGAGGCGGACGTCGAGCTGGGGGGGACCGACCAGCTCTTCAACCTGCTGATGGGGCGCGAGGTGCAGCGCGCGAACGGGCAGGAGCCCCAGGTGTGCCTGACGGTACCGCTGCTCGAGGGGACCGACGGCGTACAGAAAATGAGCCAGTCGCTCGGCAACTACGTCGGGATCGACGAGCCGTCGCACGAGATGTTCGGCAAGCTCATGAGCATCCCCGACGGCCTCATCGCGAGGTACGTGCTGCTGTGCACCGACGGCGGCTCCGAGGAGGCCGAGCGGGTCGAGCGCGGGCTCGCCGACGGCACGCTGCACCCGAACGAGGCGAAGCGCGCCATGGCCCGCGCCGTCGTCGCCCAATACCACGGGGCGAACGCGGCGGGGGAGGCCGAGGAGCGATTCAACCTCGTCCACCGCGAGCACGAGGTGCCGGCCGAGGTGGAGGAGGCCGTGATCCCCGAGGACGCGCTCCGCGACGGCCGGGTCTGGCTGCCCCGGCTGCTGGTGGCCGTGGGCATGGCGGCCTCGAATGCGCAGGCGCGACGCGACATCGAGGCGGGAGGCGTGCGCCTGGACGGGGAGCCGCTCACCGATCCCGAGGCCGAGCTGACCCCCGACGAGGTGCGGGGACACGTCCTGTCGGTCGGCCGCCGGAGGTTCGTCCGGCTGGTCTGAGCCGAGCGCGGGTTCGGGGCCGGCCGCGGACCGTGTTCCCGCCCGTTGACGCCCCTCCGCAGGGTGCTACAGTATGCGCTCGCACGACTCCCTCCCTGCGAGGTTCGTTCGCATGGTCGTCGTGCGCGCCGCACCTTGAGAACTGAACAGTGTGTCAAAAGCCAGTGCCTTTCCCGTCAGGCGAAGGGTGCGGTTCGCCGTGCCCCGATTCCTTGACGGAAGTACTGAAACCGTCCGGACACAATACGGGCGGGATCTGAGAAGCCGAGGGGCGATGCCATCGCCCCGGAGCGACTCTTCACAAGATGGTGACCTCCGAGCCCTCGGGCACGGGGCGATCGATCTCTACGGAGAGTTTGATCCTGGCTCAGGACGAACGCTGGCGGCGTGCTTAACACATGCAAGTCGAACGGTGAACCGGGCTTCGGCCCGGGGATCAGTGGCGAACGGGTGCGTAACACGTGGGCAACCTGCCTCAGACTCTGGGATAACCCCGGGAAACCGGGGCTAATACCGGATACTCCGACCGGACTGCATGATCCGGTCGGGAAAGCTCCGACGGTCTGAGATGGGCCCGCGGCCTATCAGCTTGTTGGCGGGGTAACGGCCCACCAAGGCGACGACGGGTAGCTGGTCTGAGAGGACGACCAGCCACACTGGAACTGAGACACGGTCCAGACTCCTACGGGAGGCAGCAGTGGGGAATCTTGCGCAATGGGCGAAAGCCTGACGCAGCGACGCCGCGTGGGGGATGAAGGCCCTCGGGTTGTAAACCCCTTTCGGCAGGGACGAAGCGAACGTGACGGTACCTGCAGAAGAAGTCCCGGCTAACTACGTGCCAGCAGCCGCGGTAAGACGTAGGGGACGAGCGTTGTCCGGATTCATTGGGCGTAAAGAGCGCGTAGGCGGCCGTGCAAGTCGGATGTGAAAATCCGGGGCTCAACCCCGGACCTGCATCCGATACTGCTCGGCTAGAGGTAGGTAGGGGAGATCGGAATTCCTGGTGTAGCGGTGAAATGCGCAGATATCAGGAGGAACACCGGTGGCGAAGGCGGATCTCTGGGCCTTACCTGACGCTCAGGCGCGAAAGCTAGGGGAGCGAACAGGAT